>JAAFHZ010000048.1 GCA_013297675.1 Synechococcales cyanobacterium bin59.metabat.ball.084
CCCAAAACAGACCGCGATACCGATCGGCTGCATCGCAGATCTGACGAATCCCGTTCAGCGACTTACCGCGCACATCATGACGCATCCGCAAAATAGTTTCTACTTCATCAATCACAATCACTAAACCCTTATAACCTGCGGCTTTGGTGATTTCCAAAATTCCCTGTAAATAGTCCAGCGCTTCTCGGCTACCGATATCGCCCTTGATACTTGCCAAGCGTTTGGCGCTTCCTGCTACGTTTTCACTGCCCGATAGCCAGGAGAGCAGGGCGCTAGCTTCGACAATATCGCCCTTTTGTTTCAGCTCAAAGATAGTTCGCAATACCCGGATCATATCTTCTGGCGCTTTGCCCCCAGTCAAAGAGGCTAAATCTTCTTCAATTCTGGCTTGCACTTTTTGATCAAAGTCCTCGGCTTCTACATCAGCACCAGTGGCGACCAAGGCATCTTCTACCCGAGCAATCCATCGATCGATGATGTCGCTTAAGGCTCCTCGCTCACAGGAAGCGGTGCCTAGCTCTTGTACTACTTTACGATAAACATCATCAAACCGATGAAAGTGCAAATCGTTATCAGAAACCACTACAAAACTGGTGGCAAAGCCTTGAGCTTGCGCATCGAGCAAAGCCAACCGCGACATAAAAGTTTTACCACAGCCATAGCCACCCCGCAGAAACTTAAAGGTGCCTTCGTTGTCACTGGCCAAGGTGAGCTGGCGATGGACTTCGCCCCGCTGCATATCAATGCCCACTGCAAAAGCTTCTAGTCCACGGTCTGGTACTACGCCCGATCGTAAACGTTCAAAAATATGTTCGATATCACGGGGGTTAATGCTCATTGTTTGGTCAGCAGAATTTCCCGCCATTGTACCAGCCCTGATGAATCAGTGGCCAAAGCTTTCTAACAGACCCTTGGCCAAAAGATCATCTGTGGCTAGAACATCCGCCGCCAGGGAGCAAAGGCATTTTTGACTCCTTCTAAGCTTGGTGCAAGTTCAGGGTAATGGCGTTTTAATATATCGGACATGGTGGTGCGATCGATCCAGTCCAAGCCAAACTGCGTATAGATTTCGGCGCGATAGTCTCGGGTGTAAAATCGATCGCTCTTTAGCCGTCTAGAGGCCATCAAAATAAACACCCGGAATGCCGTATCGCTAAAGCCAAAGCCCTCTGGTAAATCTTCGGCAAATAAGCCCACCATTAAATCGACTTTTTCTAAATCGTTTTGATACAGATCAGCCATTTCTGCTGCCCAGGCTGTGTTACTGGTAATTTCAGCGAAAGACTTGACTCGTTCCTTGCCAATCATTTCTCGGAACTGGTTGTAGCGCGGTACACCCCGCTCCCGATCGCGCAGAATATCGACCATGGCTAGATCAAACACTTCACCATTATCTCGCTGAAGCTGCTGGAGAAAACGCGGATAGTTATTGAGGCACAGTGCCCCAGGGTGAGCGATACCCAAAGAATAAAAAACGTCAGCTACTTTGGCTTGATCAAATAAAGCTCTGGTGCGTCTGCCAGACACCTCAAAGAAGTTGGTTTCTAATAATACTCGGTGGTCAGCAACTGCATGAATAGTTAGATCATCGGGAATTAGCGGATGCAGTCGATATACCGAAACGAATTCTTCGGTCATAGCGTAGGGTGCGCCGTGCTGATCGGTGGGAGAGCCAATGATCCCACTAATGCTTTCGTTGTCACTAACTCGCCCGATCGCCTTTTTTATCCCCTGTCCTAATAATCCCCACCAGTTAGCACTCATCGCTACTTGTACTGCCGGGTGCGATAGAATGCCGGGAGTCCATTCTACTGTATGGATCTTGGCTGTCAACGCCGCAACAATCAACCTGGCATGATCAAATAATTCTTGGTCGTTCCATTCTGGGTTCCGCCGATGCAGCTCATCACAAATATAGTTATGTTCTTTGACAAATAAGGTGTGTAGCAAGCTTAAGCCCACCCACCAATTATCATTAAAGCCGGTATCGTCAACGCCCAGTGCTGGGTCTAAGGGCAATAAGCCATCTTCGCCAATAGTTAGCTGGCCTTTGTGGTGGCTACGCAGATGATCGACCTTCTCGGCGGTACTGCCATAAATCTGTGAGCCGTCCCACCACTGAGTTACGTGGTTTACAAAGGTTGCGGGTGGGGTGGCATCAGTGCGGGTATGGTCAGTTGCTGTTTCTTTAATCGCAATTGGTCGGTGTTCTTGCGGCCAATCATCATCTGCGGCTAAGGGAATATCGATGTGTCGATCGGGCTGGTTATCTCCATGGGAAAACCAATCGTGGTTTTGAAACTGAATCCAGGCTGCTGCTAACACATTTAAGCTGGTAGCCGGAATAAATTCCTTGCGGGTCATCAACCGCCGACTTACTTCCCGAGGGCTAGGATGGAGCAAGTTGGCGGTAGGGTCAGGGACTTGCGCCAAGGGAGTATTCCGACCTAGGCGGCTGCCCGTCATGCCCATTTCTGGCTGGTTTAAATCGTTATAGCTACCGTCGGAGGTGCGGACTGTTTGGTGTCCTGCTGGCGCTGGGGGAGCGGTAATTTTATTAGGGAAATCTGCGGTGCTATGGAGATTGTTTTTGCGCAGCCGATCGCGGAATTTAGCTAGTGCCAAGACAGCAAGTGGTAATGGTAAGCGATGCCAAGGTTTGCTCATGGTAAATTCCCTCAATAAAATAAATGCGGTAATCAAGCCAATAATATGCTGCTTTTCTTGCTTCAGAAAACAAACGAACGGTCGTTCAGAATACTTGCAATCAGCAGCATTACAAAGATTAACAATTCTTGGCAGTCCGAGACAAAGAAATCTACTGGCAAAAAATCTACTGGCAAAGCCTGCAAGTGAAATCTGTAAATGACCTGATCTCTGTTTAGAACCAAGAGCCGCTAGCCCTACATATATAATAGTTTGAGAAATATAATTCAGGGCAAGCCCAACAATTCTTAATACTTAAAGTTCCAAAAACCTCAAGAAATCTTAAGGTTTCTAGTGTTTTCTGGATTTGGTATTCACGCTATTGTAATGAAGAGAAATACAAACCAGCTCGATTCTTGCTGTGAGATTGTTTGTATAGAAAAGTACATTTATCGAATTTATGCTGATTAACGGCAGCAGAGGCTCCCATGGTCGATAACGTAATATTTAGTCCCCTAAAATTTCGGCACCTCACTGTTCGTAACCGAATCTTTCGATCGAGTATCTCTGGCCGATTTGACAACTACGACGGTTCGGGTAGTCAAGCTCGAATTAACTGGGAAGAAAAATTCGCCAAAGGTGGAGTAGGCGCAATTATTTCTTCTTTTGTGTCGGTGAAGATGCGGGGGCGGATTTTACCGGGCTATGCCATGATCGATCGAGATGAGCGGATTCCTTTTTGGCGCAAGGTCGGTGAAAAGGTGCATGAATATGACTGTCGCTTTATTTTACAACTCAGCCACTCTGGCCGTCAGCAAGATGTGGGGGGAATCGAGAACCTGGGTAAAAAAGGTCTGAGTTCTACCAATACCACCGATTCTTTTCATGGTTTGCCCTCCCAGGCCATGACCAAAGAGGAAATTAAGGAGACCGTACAGGCTTTTGCTGCCGGGGCACGCCGCGCCAGAGAAGCGGGCTTAGATGGCGTGGAGCTGCATAGTTCTAATGGCTATTTAATCAATCAGTTTCTTAGCTCGGGCATTAACGATCGCGCCGATGAATATGGCGGTGATTTAGCCAATCGGGCGCGGTTTATTCGGGAGATTGTGGCGGCGATTCGTCAGGAAGTAGGCGATGATTTTCATCTACAGGCCAAAATTAGCGGGGTGGACTATAACAATGCGGTGATTCCTTTCGATAAACCGGGAAATACTTTGGCCGATTCAATCCAGATCTGCAAGTGGCTGGAAGAAGACGGGGTGGATGCTTTACATATTTCTAGTGGTAGTATTTTTCCTCATCCACTGAACCCGCCCGGATTTTTCCCGATCGAAGATGCTTCGCGCTGGTACGATATTATGTTATCCAGTGGCAACCAGACTTTTCGTAACTATGTGCTGTTTAAGTTTAAAGCTCTCAATCCAATTTTCCTCTGGATTTGGAATCGGTTTCAAGATATCCCGGCTCGTGCCCCAACGGCTTTGGAGCTAAAGGATACCGATCTGGCGGAGGATTTTCGGCAGTTTATGGGGGCAGCAGAAATGCAGGAGCTGCTGGGGAAATTTCAGGGAAGAAATTTGCATGATGCGACGCAAATCAAGGCTAATGTGACGATTCCGGTGATTTGTACCGGGGGATTTCAGCAGGCTTCTTTGGTGCAGCAGTCGATCAAAGCCAATCTGATTGATGGAGTAACTATGGCAAGGATGCTGATTGCAAACAACGATTTGCCCCAGCAATGGCAAGCTGGCCGTGATGTGGCAGAGCGACCCTGTACCTACTGCAATAAGTGTCTGCTCAACGTGTTGGAGAATCCTTTGGGCTGCTATGACGAGCGCCGCTTTGGCGGCGATCGCGATCGATTGCTCCAAGAGGTCATGACCGTCTTTAATCCGGGTACTTTCGATGTTTAATCAAGGGGTTCACTAATATCCTTTGGGATCTAAAGGGCAGAGACAACGACAAAAACTATGGATTCGATCGACATTATGAATTCTATGATTTCTGGGGTGGGCGGGTTTTTATTTTTAGATTTTTTGAATGTTTTTGGATTGGCGGATGAACCCGCCCCTACAATACGGTTTACTGGTGGGACTTTATGACTATTGACAATATGGCTGGATCAAAACCACCCTTGAAATCACTGGGGCAAAAAATTCTGCTTTTGCTGCTGGTGCCTTTGGTGGTGGGGATTGTGTGGTTGATTACTGTGTTTACCAGCAATAAGCCGGTGGACTATGCGGATATTGTGGATCAGTTTAAGTATGGTTCTTTGGGCAGCGAAACTGCCAATGGAATTCCCTATTGGATTTGGCGGGTGATGCCGGAGGTGTTTGCAGATAAATTGCCCCAGCAGGCGCCAGGTATTCAGTCCAGCTATAGCAATTTGGGATTTATTCAAGAACCGGGCAAGAAACTGCCGATCGGTTTCTCGGAGCGTCAGGTAATCATTAACCGGGTGGGGTTGAACTGTGCAACCTGTCATGTGGGGACTTTTCGGACTAGTGCCCAAGATAAGCCCCAAGTGGTGGCAGCAATGCCTTCTAATGTGGTGAACTTGCAGGGCTATATTGATTTTATTTCTTCTGTGGTGCTTGATCCGCGCTTTAATCCCGATCGAATGATGGCGGCAATTAATCGAGCTAGTGGGGGCTTAAATCCGTTAGAGAGTTTGATTTATCGCTATGTGGCGATTCCCCAAACGCGAGATGTGCTGATTCAGCAGGGTGCTAAGCTTAGCTTTTTGCATAGTCAACCTCAATGGGGGCCGGGGCGAGTGGATACTTTTAACCCCTATAAATCAATTCAGTTCAGTTTTCCGATGGATAAGTTAGATCCTAAAGAATTAATTGGCACCGCCGATTTTCCGGCAGTGTGGAACCAAAAGCCCCGAGAAGGCTTACAGCTCCATTGGGACGGTGACAATAGCTCTGTAGATGAGCGCAATAAGAGTGCTTCTTTGGGGGCAGGGGTGACTCCGACTACGATCGATTTGCCGCGAGTGCAACGAGTGGCTGACTGGCTATGGGAGCTTCCGCCACCCAAATATCCCCTAGCTATCAATTCAGGGTTGGCGGCTCAAGGTCAAGCTCTGTTCCAGCAAAACTGCGCTAGCTGCCATGCTTTCGGGAGCGAAAAAGTGGGGACGGTGACACCAATCGCCGAAATTCAAACCGATCCGGCCAGGTTGGATTCTTATACTTATGAACTCAATTCCAATCAAAATACGCTGTTTGCCGGGACACCTTATCGCTTTACCCATTTCCGAAAAACTAATGGCTATGCCAATCATCCTTTAGATGGTTTGTGGCTGCGGGCACCCTATTTGCACAATGGCTCGGTGCCCACTGTGCGAGATTTATTGGAGCCAGCCGATCGACGACCTGCTACTTTTTATCGAGGCAATGATCTGTTAGATCCCCAAAAACTGGGCTTCGTGAGTAATTTGGCTGCCGATCGTGGCCATAAATACTTTTTGTATGACACCCAGCTACCAGGAAATCACAATACGGGGCATAGCTATGGCACTGACTTACCGGCTGGTGACAAAGATGCAATCGTGGAATATTTAAAAACTTTATAGTTGCAGAGGTTAAAATGGAAATTGTTCCGGTATGGCGAAAGCGTCTTATTGCCCTAGCATTAGTTGTAGTGTTATTGCTGGGCTTTGGCGGCTATCAGGGATACAATCTGCTGCTGCGCAGAGACTTTGTGAACTACACTTCGTTGGTGGATCAATTTAAGTATGGATCGATCGGCAACGAAGATGACGAAGGTATTCCCTATTGGCTGTGGTTAGTACTACCTCGGGTTTTTAGCGACAAATTGCCAGGAGCTGGCGGCTATGCTTCGCTGGGCATGACTTGGGAACCCGGTCATGAGGTGCCGGTAGGAATTTCTAAACAGACGATCGGTTTTCCGCGAGTAGGCATTAACTGCGCAATTTGCCACACGGCGACTTTTCGAACCACTCCCGACCAGCCGCCCGTAATTGTCCCTGGTGGCCCCAGTAGTAAGTTAGATTCTTTGGCCTATCTGCGCTTTTTGTGGTCTGCGGCTGCCGATGAGCGCTTTACTGCCGATTATTTGCTGCCTTCAATGGAGTATGTACATAAATTTGGCTGGCTAGAAAAACAGCTCTATCGCTACTTAGTGATTCCTCTCACTCGGGATAAAATTTTACAGCAGGCTCAAGAATTTGCCTGGACTGCCCAACAGCCTACCTGGGGAGCAGGCCGCATTGATCCGATGAATCGGATTAAATTCAAAGTCCTGGGTCTACCGGTAGATAATACCGCCGGTAATTCTGATATGACTCCCCTGTGGAACATGCAGCAGCATCAGGGGTTCGCCTATCATTGGGATGGTTTACAAACTTCTTTGCATGAAGCAGTAATCTCGGGAGCTTTTGGCAACGGCGCGACCAAAAAATCTTTACCCTTGGCAAATTTAGCCAAGATCGAAGAATTTATTGCTCAGGTACAGCCCCCAGCGTATCCAGCAGCGATCGATCGCGCCTTGGCTACTAAAGGCGAACCAATTTTCCAAGCCAACTGCGCGACCTGCCACGCCTTCGGCGGCAGCCAAACCGGCCAAGTTCTGAACGATGGCGATACTGATCCACAGCGATTAACTGTGTGGAGTCAAGCCGCTGCCGATGCTTACAATGCCTTTGGTAAAGGCGAAGCCTGGGAACTACAAAAATTTCGCAAGACCAATGGCTACGTTTCACCCATCCTCGATGGGATCTGGCTCCGCGCCCCCTACTTACACAATGGCTCAGTGCCTACGCTGACTAATTTGTTGGCTAAACCAGTCGATCGACCCACCACTTTTTATCGTGGCTATGATTTATATGATGTCGATCGCCTAGGTTTCGTCACTACCGGCACAGCCGCCGCCAAACTAGGTACCCCCTATGATACCAAAGCATCCGGCAACAGCAACCAAGGACATCTCTATGGCACCGAGTTACCCCCCGACCAAAAACAAGCCCTATTGGAATATCTCAAAACGCTATAAAAGCCAAATCTTTGTAAGATTACTGGTGTTCATAGAAGTGTAGATTGGTGCACTTACCAAAAGAATTGATTGATTTCGATCGAATGAGCTGTCCGCAAGCTCATACCCGTCGAAACCTTGTGGCTAAGACTAATGGGCAAAGGTCGCACCCAAGATGATGCTATCGCTGATCTTTTGATGTTGCCAGAATCTGATGTCAAACGGGGAAGCGCACTTAATCTATTAGTGCTAAAGGGTTTCGCCCGAGGAAACCTCGGGCGCTTGCCCTGCGCGTGGTGTCTTGGCGGATTAATATGGAGATAACAAACCAAGTCGAGCAAGAAGAACGGAGAATTCTGATGGCTTTATCTCAAGTTTATTTAGAGTGGGAAAAACAGACCAAGCGCGAAGGCTTACAGCAAGAGCGTCGTGCCACGATCAAGAACCTGATTCAACTGCGGTTTGGTGAAATCGATTCAGATCTCCAATCAATTATCCCGCAGTGGATGAATCTTAATAGTACAGAATACACTCGCCTACTGCTGCAACTAGCTCAGCTCTCTAAAGCAGAACTAATTCAATATTTTCAAGATTAACCGGATACTTGAACTGGCTACCTCCTAACTCAAAGACGGCAGAATTTGATTTAAGATTTCCTCATCGATCGGCTCTGTCAAAAAAGCGGTCAACTTCCTAGCAACCGCTTGCCGCAGCATTCGAGAAACATCTTCGATCGAACTCACTTCAGGATGCAGCGAAACTCGCTGTTCCGAAACATTGGTAGTAGCTGGTTCGCGCATGAAAACTCCGGCAGAGACAAAGCTAAACAGCGAGAGCTTTACTACCTCTGCGGCTACTGCTCCATTCAAGCCCCGGACAATCTCCTCATTAGCAGTAGACAGCTTCACCTGCTGAAGCGGATTTTTAATCACCCAGTTAGCAATAATATATAGCTCGTGAGGTGGCGGTAGCCGATAGATTGGTGAACCCACCGAAAGAATAGATTGATAGGTTTCGATCGAATGCGCCGTCCGCAAACTCATATCCGGCAAAATCTCGGCATCTTTGGGAGCTGCGGCTCTGAGCCGCAATACTACTTGAGAGGGCGGGATGCGGGCAATACAGAGTTCTGAGTCTTTACAGGCATACTGCATATACTCTACAAACTTAGCGAAGCCAAAGCGGATGGTTTGCAGGTCGGGAATTACTTGGCGTAACGCCTGCTGAATCACTGAAAGGTGAATGCCACCGACTAGCAGCTCCGATCGACAGGTGCGATCGTTGGCGTACCAATGGAGGATTTCTTTGGTTTTGGCCGCGATTTCTTCTGGTGATTGGGAGGTGGGACGTTTAATTTGAGAAATCAACCGGGCGTTGCGAGGATCGATGCCATCCAAAGCACGGATTACAGTATTGCCTAAGCGCTGTCGATCGTCTTCAGTCGGGTCAGTGATGCGGACAAAATGGTCACAGACTGCTTGAAAGGTGCGATTAGCAGCGTTATCGTAGGCACAGCCGATTACGGTTTTGCCGTATTCGTGGAGCTTCTTGGCCAGAGCCGCGAAGCCGCCATCACCAGAGACAATGATATAGACTTCGATCGAAGGGCGGATGTGAGCTAGATCTATGGCATCGATCGAGAGTTGAATATCGGCGGCGTTCTTTTTTTGTTCGCGAGAAAAACCAAAGACCTGTATGGGATCAATGCCCAGCTCATTGATTTCACCGCGCATGATGCCCAAGCGGGGGTCGCTCCAGTTAGCATAAGCTCGTTGCACAGCGATCTGACCGATTTTGTCGGTCTTGCGGATGCGCTGCAAAATTTCTTCTAAAGATAAATTGGAAATCAGATGACTAGAGAAGCTATAGCCTTTCAGCAGATTCTCGATGTCATAAAAAATGGCCGTGTTGAAACTCACTACTTTGCTCTTGGGCTTACTCTTTGGTCGTCCTATTCTAGCTTAGCAGAACGAAGACTGCTTGTAGCAGCTTGAGGGGAATATCGATCGGCTGAAATTGTCCATGATTTCACAGCTCCTGCAGAGCGCGATCGGCTAAAGGTCTGGCGAGACCGGCGGCCTGATCCAGTCGATCGGGTTTTGCAACAGTTGGAGAGCTACTTGGCTTGGCTAGAGGTGATGGAGGGGTGGTTGGTGATTTTCGATCGCCGAAGGCGCAAGCGAACCATCTCAAAAACTCAACCTTTTAATCTCTGTAATCAGTCTAACGTTCCGGTTGAGCAGCTACCGATCAACCTTGGGACAAAAATGACTAACTTCGCCAGTCCGCTCCAAGCGGTTTGTTAGACTGCGATCTGCTGACGTAAAGCTGTGCGATCACCTAAAATCACTCTAGTAGACTAATTGTAACAATACCACCTTCTATTGCTTGAATTCGCAAATCGTAGCCTCGCAACAACTGCATCCCGATTAGAGGAATAGTTTCCGACTCGTTGATGTCAATTGTGCGGTATTGCCCATCCCAAATTACAACCGCAATGTAAACTTCAAAAATACAGGAAGTGCCATCGCCCAAAGTTGCAACATCACGCCCCTTCCAAACTAGCTCCAAAGCTGTGATCGTGCTAGAGGGAAGAGTCAGAAAGCCAGAAAAGCCTGTATCGATTACTGCATCAACTAGTTGTGTTTTAGTATCGTTCTTCACGACAACCGGAAGAATCGCCTCGCAACTTTGATTCACTGTCCCATGTATCATACGGATTTTCTCAGACTCCGTGCACCAAAGTGGTAAACCGCTTGGTGTCCAATGCGAATAAACCAAGTTTGGGCATCCGGCACTCTCGTGAGGAGCTGTTCTGATGCAGTGACGACATCGTTTGCGACTTCAAAGGCTCCGGTTTCGATGTCGATCGCCACAATCTTGCCGTGATTGCCTTCCTCAACTTGAGAACGTATCTGAGCTTCATAGAGCGCGTCGCCTCGTTGGGCAAACTCTTCTTTGCTGTGGCGGGGTTGTCGAACTGTCATTTGCTTGACCTTTTCGCGACTTAACCATTCTATTTTAGCCCAGGGAGTAGATTTCTGGTGTCTAAGTAATTACAGTCAAGTATTAGTCACAAAGGCTGTTGGCGGTTTTCTAAAATGCTGGCAAAGCACACGAGAACGGCAAGTGAGTGGCTAAAAAAGCAATGATTATCGATACATCAACTCTAGTAGTTCTTGTTTTTGGCTGTCTACGCTCTCAGCTTCAGGGGAGCTAATGCTGTTGAGTAATCGAGAGATGCTGTCGAGGGCACGGTAGGTGTCATCGGTGGAAAAGTTGTTGCCATGTGCCCACTTATTGCGGGTGTCGGATAATTCGTTGACTAGAGAACGTTCCGCTCTGCCCATAGTTTTACGAAAAACCTCTTCCCACTGTCGATTGATCACTCGTAATTGAGCAGCTACATCTTCTTTAAGGATTTCCTCTGGCAATCGCTTGAGGCTATGGTCGCCTTCTAGTAATGGTGTGATAGAAGTTAGCCATGATTTGCCAAACTGGGATTCTAGTTCTTGGGTGACGAAGGGATAAAGTCCGAGGCAAAGGGATTGGATGGCTTTAGTTACCCGCTCATAATTGCTGATAGCCATGAGAGGGCGCTGTTGAAGGGATTGCCCTTTCCCATTTTGAGAGAAATTGCTTTCTTTCTCCCGCAGTTTATCTATGCTTGTATGATCCTCAAGGTATTCTGCTAACTGAAGAAAATCTGTCCTGGGATAACTCTTACCCGCAACTTCTCTAAACGCTAGCTGCGGCTTGGTTCCTTCAACAATATGGTACCCCCAATATAACAGTGCATTACTGGATCGGATTTTAGCAGCATCAGGATCAATAAATTTGCAATTGGGATCGGTAGCTGTATATTTTGAAAGACTTTTTTTCAGATGAGCAAGCAGAACTTCATTTCTCTTCTCGGCGGCTTTGTCAGAAATATAGTTATTGATTAGCGCAAACATTTCTGCTTTTGCATTGAGTTCACGAATGTGTTTAAAAGTTCGAATAATGACATCACCATTTTTGCTAACACCCAAGGGATTAAGAGTGGTAGGAATAACGCAGTAATCAAATTTTTCGACTAATGATTTTGGATTTTCCGTCAAAACTGGTGAACAATCACAAATTACTATTTTCACTTCAGGATAATCTTGCTGTTGCCACTGATCGGCATTTAGAACTGTAATCGTTGCACCCAAGCCATTCTTACTTATAGGAGGAACAAAAAGACTTGCATCGCCTTGCTCATCTTCTGAATCCTGTAAAAAAAGTTTCCTCAAGTTGCGATCTGGGTCAAGATCTAGAAGAATAACATCGTGACCCATTAGGGCAAATGCTCCGGCCAGATGAGCTGCAACAGTTGTTTTTCCAACACCTCCCTTGCAGGTAAAAATTCCTATATATTTAATGTCTCTATCCTCGATTTCCTCAGTCTCTGGAGAACTGCTTTCTTTAGGGTAATTCCAACTTATGCTATCTATAAGAAATGTTCCTAAACGAAAACTTGGTGGTTGTTCTGTTTCAACATCAGTAAGTGTTGGCTTCGAGTAACCGCTTGCCGATATAAACCAACCTGCTGTAAATTTAGATGCGAGTGGAAGCTCTAGAAAATGTCGAAATTTCTGAACGTGGGAAATACTACATTTTACCTTGTGGTTTTTTACCTGAACTGCAATGCACTCTTGATCTTTCCGAAGTTCGATATCGTATCCTTTTGTGTTTGCTGGAGGCATGATCACTTCATACCCAAGTCTCTGAAATTTGAGGGCAACAACTTTCTCGAAGTCGGATGGATTATTAATTGCTAGATCTTGAGTAAGCATAAAAACTTAATTGTGGAGGATCAGGATTTAGCAGAATAATAATTCCGCATACTTTATAGAGTACCCAAGCCTCTTTCACAACAATCATATTAAGCTGTAGATTTTTAATTACATTAAAGCAGTCAAGTAGAGCATGCAATATTACGAAATTTGATAATGGATTGATAAGTTTCTTATTCTTAAGGTAGCGGTCTAACTACTGGATATACTGACGTGTTCAGCATAACCCCCTTGAATAAGGTGCATATACCGACATTTGTCCGCATATACCCTGGGAAATGGGAGGATAGCCCGAAATTCGTCCGCATAACACCCCAAATTGGGTGTTTAGACTGAATCGAATTCAGTTTAAATGCTCTTGCCCGATACAGGAGTGATTCCCTAACATTTTGTAATAATCTTCATTACCCTAAAAATGTGGGTTGTTATCCCAATACTTAGTAGGCCGTTAACAGCAAAGTACCTTCTGATCAGTTCGATTCTCGTCCCGAGAGACTGCGCCAACGATCAATTCAAGAAGGATAGGCTGAATTGGTCTATTGATCGAAATATTCTGCAACAGCTTTGGTGAAGCCCGACAGCTTTGCTTGCGCCTTTGGTGATCGGCTAAGCTAACAAAGACCATCTGTTCTATGAAATCATATGCGCTGGTTTAACACAGCCGGACCATGTGATCCGGAAGTTCACTATACATTGCCATCAGCAGAGCGTTTACCACTCGTTCAGCGTCTCATTGACCAACGCGGCTACTTCGTGATCCATGCCCCTCGCCAAACCGGCAAAACCACCGCCATGTTGACCTTGGCGCAGCAGTTAACCAGCAGCGGCAAATATTGCGCCATCCTAGTTTCTGCTGAAGTGGGTGCAGCCTTTCCTGACGATCTGGCTGGAGCAGAGCAGGCGATGCTCAGCCGTTGGCAGCGGGCTGCTCGGTATTACCTGCCACCAGAGCTACAGCCTCCTGCCTGGATACCGGGTGCTGCGGGAGAGCAAATCGGGGGTTTCTTGCAAGATTGGGCGACGGTGTGTCCCCGTCCTTTGGTTATTTTGATCGATGAAGCTGATGCTCTCCAAAACAATGTGCTGATTTCTTTGCTCCGTCAGTTGCGAGATGGCTACAACCAACGACCACAGGGTTTTCCCCACAGTTTAGCGCTGATTGGACTGCGCGATGTACGGGACTATCGGATGGCGGCAGGTAGTCATTTGAGGACATCGAGTCCTTTTAATATCAAAGTAGAGTCTCTGACTCTGGACAATTTCTCACATGCAGACGTAGCTAACCTTTATGGTCAGCATACCGCTGAAACTGGGCAGGTATTCTGTGCTGCTGCCATTCAGCGAGTTTATGATCTGACTCAAGGGCAGCCTTGGCTGGTGAATGCCTGTGCTAGACAATTGGTAGAAGAGATTGCTCCAGATCCCCAGGTGATGATTACGGTGGAAATGGTTGATCGGGCAAAAGAAATTCTGATTCGACGACAGGATACCCATCTCGATAGTTTAGCCGAGCGTTTACGGGAATCCAGGGTACAGCAGATCATTGAACCCATGTTGGCCGGACAAGTCTTGGGAGACAATATTGCGGACGATCGCCAGTATCTGATAGACCTGGGCTTGTTGCGACGAGATCCGGCAGGGGGTTTGGTAATTGCTAATGAGATCTATCGAGAAGTGATGCCTCGGGTACTAGCCCAAGGTACTCAGGATAGTCTGCCGATGATCGCACCAACTTGGCTGGATGCGAATGGTGGCCTAAATAGGTCAACTCTCTTGCAGGCATTTCTGGCTTTTTGGCGACAGCATGGGGAACCACTACTCAACAGCGCTGCTTACCATGAGATCGCTCCCCATCTGGTGTTGATGGCTTTTTTGCATCGGGTGGTGAATGGAGGAGGTACCTTAGATCGGGAATATGCGATCGGCTCTGATCGGATGGATCTCTGTTTGCGTTATGGGTCGGTGACTCTGGGCATTGAGCTAAAGGTCTGGCGAGACCGACGACCTGATCCACTCGATCGGGGTTTACAGCAGTTAGAGAGCTATCTGGCTCGAATAGAAGTGACAGAGGGTTGGCTGGTGATTTTTGATCGACGTAGTGATGCTTTAGAGATTGCTGATCGGACTCAGGTAGAAATGCTTAATAGTTCAGCACCTTATACTATTACAGTGATTCGTGCTTAAAAGTTATTAGCTTCTGAGGCAGCATTTGAAGTTGAGAAATTCCCCTTCTTTCCGTGCATTTGACAAGTGATGTCTGTCAGAGTGAAGATGAGGAGGCGCATTTTGCAGGAGTTTTCAGGAGAAATGACCGTGAGCCAACAGTTTGACTATGATTTAGTGATTATCGGAGCCGGTGTTGGTGGCCATGGTGCCGCACTGCACGCGGTGAGCTGCGGCCTGAAAACCGCAATTATTGAAGGTGGCGATATGGGGGGCACCTGTGTAAACCGGGGCTGTATTCCTTCTAAAGCACTGCTAGCCGCTGCTGGTCGGGTGCGAGAAATGCGCAACGAGCATCATTTGAAGATGTTGGGCATTACTCTGGGTTCAGTAAATTATGATCGATCGGCCATTGCCGCCCATGCTGGTAATACGGTCAACAAGCTGCGGGGTGATTTAACCAACAGTATGACCCGGTTGGGTGTGGATGTGATTAAGGGCTGGGCCAAGATTGCTGGCCAGCAAAAAGTGGCGATCGCCACTCCTGAAGGTGAAAAAACCATTACAGGCAAAGACATTATTATTTCTTCGGGTTCTATTCCCTTTGTACCGCCGGGAATTGAGCTAGACGGCCAGACGGTGTTTACTAGCGATGATGCGATCAAGCTAGAGTCTGTGCCAGACTGGGTGGCGATTATTGGCAGCGGCTATATTGGTCTGGAGTTCTCGGATGTCTATACGGCTTTGGGTTCGGAAGTAACCATCATCGAAGCTCTGGATCAGTTGATGCCGGGATTCGATCGAGATATTGCCACTTTGGCTGAGCGAATTTTGATTAAGCCTCGGGATATTGAGACTCGATCGGGGGTGTTGGCAATGAAGATTATCCCTGGTACTCCAGTACAGATTCATTTGGCTGATGCTAAGACCAAGGAAATTGTGGAGGTGTTGGAAGTTGATGCTTGCTTGGTGGCTACGGGGCGGATTCCAGATACCAAAAAGTTAAATGTGGAAGCAGTGGGCGTGACTCTTAACCGGGGCTTTATTCCGATCGATGATCACTTACAAGTTTTAGCAGATGGTCAAAAGGTGCCGCATTTGTGGGCGATCGGCGATGCTACCGGCAAGATGATGTTGGCGCATACTGCTTCTACTCAGGGGATCGCGGCAGTCGAAAATATTTGCGGTCGTCCCAAGACGGTAGACTATCAGAGCATTCCAGCGGCGGCCTTCACTCACCCCGAGATTAGTTTTGTGGGGATGACCGAGGCGCAGGCAAAGGAGGATGCCGCTACTGCTGGCTATACTGTGGCTACTGCCAAGAGTTACTTTAAGGGTAATTCTAAAGCGATCGCCGAGGGCGAGGCGGATGGGATGTGTAAGGTGGTCTATCGTACCGATACTGGGGAAATTTTGGGGACTCACATTATTGGGCTTCATGCTTCTGATCTGATTCAGGAGGCGGCGAATGCGATCGCGGCGCGGCAGTCGGTGCAGCACATGGCGCAGCTTACCCATGCTCATCCCACTTTGTCAGAAGTATTGGATGATGCTTTTAAGCGGGCGGCTTTTGCTCACTAAAACCCGGAATGTGGGGGTGCGTCCCCGCCCCCCATTGAGGGGCGGGGACGCACCCCCTCAAACTCCCCTATCTCCTAACGGAGACGCTTCGCTAACGTAAGGGTTGACTTGCTTCTAATAGAGCGCGGTTGCCCGACTCTGGAATTGAGTTTTTTATTACTAACAAGAGAGTTTACGATAGAAGATCTGCTTCTGGGATCTCCCTAACTCAGAAGTTTTCCAAAGACAGAAAAATATTGTTTGTGCTCCGACCCCCCTTCTCCCAAACCTAGGAGAAGGGGCTGGGGGATGAGGGCACAGTGCAATCCCCCTAACTCTCTACTAGTAAACATCCCACAGTATTCCGCACCACCAGGATCTCAATCAATTTTCAGCAAATCAATCACAATTTTTGATCCTATGCAAATTCGTCGTGTTCAGCCCGGTATCCCAGTTAGTATCGAAACTTTGGAATATCAGATCAAAGTGCCAGACAACCAACCCCATAACATTTTGGAAGAAATAGTCTGGCAAAAAGAGCGAGAAGTAGCCCGCTGGCGCGAGAAAACTCCTTTGAACCTCCTGCGCGAACAAGTAGCTGCGATCGCTCCCCCAGTTCGTAATTTTTTGGCTGCGCTGCGCAACAGCTCTCGCCAGCCTGCTCTAATCGCCGAAGTCAAAAAAGCTTCTCCCAGCAAAGGCATCATCAGAGCAGACTTTGACCCGGTATCGATCGCTCAATCTTATGTTCAAGGCGGAGCCGCTTGTCTGTCGGTACTTACTGACGAGAAGTTCTTTCAAGGCGGCTTTGAGAACTTAACCTTAGTGCGATCGGCAGTAGACCTACCCTTGCTCTGCAAAGAATTCGTCATTTATCCCTACCAAATTTATTTGGGACGCAAACACGGCGCTGATGCGGTCTTGCTGATTGCGGCGATTTTACCCGATAGCGACCTGCGCTATTTTCTCAAAATCATCAAGGCTTTGGGCATGACGGCTTTAGTTGAAGTTCATAGTGCTGAAGAGCTAGAGCGAGTTTTAAAGCTAGAAGGCGTAGAACTAGTCGGCATTAACAATCGCAACCTCACTGATTTCAGCGTTTCGCTCCAAACAACTGGCGACTTGCTGAAAAAATATGGCCCAGCTTTAGCAGAACGCGATATCTTGGTAGTAAGTGAATCGGGCATTCACCAAGCTGTGGATCTAGAGACTGTCCGAGTGGCTGGAGCCGCTGCTGTTTTGATCGGTGAATCGTTGGTGAAACAACCAGACCCAGCTCAGGCGATCTCCGAGTTATTTGCGTAAGTCCCTCTCTATCCAAATCATCGGTTTTTGACGTGAGTAAAATTCAACTGCCTTCTTTGATCCATTACGAACTAGTGCTGCAAATCCTAGAAAAGCAAACTTTGCCCAATTCGGATGATCAAGATCCTCAAGTACGGCAACAGGTGCAGCAACTCATTGTAACCATGCGCAAAGCGATTTCCCAGCAGCGCTTGCTAGAAGAAGACTGTCTGCGCCGTCAACTCGCAATAGAACACCACTGGGGCTTAAATAACCCAGCCGTAACACCGATCGATCTCAAGGGAGTAAGTCTATGATGCCTCCGAGCAAAGGAATCGAGCAATTTCGCGGCCAAATTAACCTGTTAGGGATTCGCCGGGATGTCACCAATTTACGCCAGGAACTAGAATCTCAAAAAGCCTCGATCGCCCAAACCCGTCGTCGCTTACCCCGAGGTTGGTACCGCCATAGTCCTACTGTAGATTTGGAGGTGTCCTTAAATGTGCAGCCAGTCGATAATCCGGTTTGTTTGCCGCAGATTTGGCCTCGATAGCGCTGCTCCGACAGGAATCACCGATGATACGAGCGCAGCTATCGCTAGCTGGCATAATTGCTAAGGCAACCGATCAAAATAATTCGATCAATCCGCGTTAAGATAATTTCTCTGAGTTAGCCGCCGGTAAGGCGCAAGAATTAGAAGGAACCTCATGGAAAATAAATTGATGTTGATGATTCCTGGCCCGACCCCAGTGCCAGAGAATGTGCTGTTAGCCTTAGCTAAGCACCCAATAGGGCACCGCAGCGGTGAGTTTATTCAGATTCAAGCCGATGTCACCGCAAACCTGAAATGGTTGTACCAAACCACCAACGAATTACTGCTGCTTACTGCCTCTGGTACTGGCACCATGGAAGCAGGCATCATCAACTTTTTTAGCCCTGGCGATCGAGTACTAGTCATCCACAATGGTAAATTTGGCGAACGCTGGGCGCTAGTCTCTAAAGCTTTTGGCCTAGATGTGGTCGAAGTCACCGCTCCTTGGGGTCAGCCAATCAATCCCGCAGATGTGCAGGCTGCTTTAACTGCGGATAGTGCCAAGGCCATCAAGGGCGTAATTATCACCCACAGCGAAACCTCCACTGGCGTAATTAATGATCTAGAAACTATCAACAAACATGTCAAAGCGCACGGCGCACTGATTATTGTCGATGCCGTTACTAGCATGGGTGCCACTAATGTCCCGATCGATGAATGGGGCTTAGATGTAGTCTGCTCTGGTTCTCAGAAAGGTTTTATGGTTCCGCCGGGGATGGGCTTTGTGGCTGTCAGCGCTAAAGCCTGGGAAGCCTACAAAACCGCTAAAATTCCTAAGTTCTACCTAGATCTGGGCAAATATCGCAAAGATGGCGCTCCTTTCACGCCGCCAGTTAACCTGATCTTCGCGCTGCAAGCTTCTTTAGAGATGATGAAGAAAGAAGGGCTAGAAAACATCTTTGCCCGTCACCATCGCCACCGTGATGCCTGTCGGGCTGCGGTTAAGGCCATGGGTTTAGAACTCTATGCTCCCGATGGTCATGGTAGCCCGGCGATCACCGCCGTTTCGACTCCCGCTGCCGAAGAAATTCGCAAAGTGATGAAAAAGAAATACGACATTGTTTTAGCTGGCGGCCAAGATCACCTCAGCGGTCAAGTCTTTCGGATTGGTCACTTGGGCTTTGTGTGCGATCGAGATATCCTTAGCGCCCTAGCTGCCCTAGAAGGCACCTTAGCAGAACTGGGCACTGGCAAAAGCAACGGAGCTGGAGTCGCTGCTGCTGCCCAAATTCTCAGCAGTAAGTAGTTTGCCCTGAAGTTAAATATTAATTTCGCACCAGAAAAAAACTGGTGCATTTTTATGAGGTTTCAAGATTGCAGCCGCAGCTTAAATGATCGACGTACCAAACAAACTGATAAAGTTATGTAACCAACCACAGATTTTCAAATAATCTGCTGCTCACTCTATATTCGGAGGAATGTTCTTGGCTCGTCGTTATCTTTTTACTTCAGAATCTGTCACCGAAGGTCATCCAGATAAAATCTGTGACCAAATCTCTGACACTATTCTCGATGCGCTTCTTCAGCAAGACCCCGCCAGCCGGGTAGCCGCAGAAGTCGTAGTCAACACCGGACTAGTACTAATCACTGGCGAGATCACCAGCAAAGCTCAGGTTAATTATATTGACCTTGCGCGTGCCAAGATCGCAGAAATCGGCTACACCGATGCCGATAATGGCTTTTCGGCCACCAGCGCTTCAGTACTGATCGCCCTCGATCAACAGTCCCCCGACATTGCCCAGGGCGTAAATGAGGCTCAAGAATCTCAAGACAGTTCTGACAGCTTCGACAAAATCGGCGCTGGCGATCAGGGAATTATGTTTGGCTATGCCTGCAACGAAACCCCCGAACTGATGCCCATGCCGATCAGCGTGGCGCACCGTTTGGCCAGACAGATGGCTTTGGTGCGCAAAAATGGCCAAATGCCTTACCTGCGTCCTGATGGAAAAACTCAAGTCACGATCGCCTACGAAGCAGGCCAGCCTGTGGCCGTCGATACTATTTTGCTCTCCACCCAACACGATCCTATTGTTACAGGCATTAGTGATGATCTGGGTATTCAGCAAAAAATTAAAGACGAATTATGGAAACAGGTGGTAGAGCCGGTTTTTGCGGAGCTTTCTATTAAGCCTGATGCTGCAACCAAGTATTTGGTTAACCCCACTGGTAAGTTTGTGATTGGCGGCCCCCAAGGGGATGCTGGTTTGACTGGTCGGAAGATTATTGTCGATACTTATGGCGGTTATTCTCGTCATGGCGGCGGTGCTTTCTCTGGCAAAGATCCCACTAAAGTAGATCGATCGGCTGCTTATGCTTGTCGCCATGTAGCTAAAAATGTGGTGGCTGCTGGCCTAGCTGATAAATGCGAAGTTCAACTCAGCTACGCGATCGGGGTTGCTCGTCCAGTCAGTATTCTGGTAGATACTTTTGGCACTGGCAAAATCAATGATGATGCTATTTTAGACCTGATCGAAAAGCATTTTGAGCTACGTCCTGCTGGTATCTTGGCAGCCTTCTCGCTGCGTAAGTTGCCCGGTGAGCGAAATGGTCGTTTCTATCAAGATGTGGCTGCCTACGGACATTTTGGTCGTAATGACTTAGATCTACCTTGGGAAAAGACTGATAAAGTCGATGCTTTAAAGGCTGCTGCTAAGGTTTAGGTTTCTAAATTTTTGTAAGTATTTAGGAGTCAATATTGGCTCCTTTTTTTGTTAAACTGCTAATTTGTTAGGAATCGGCTTTGGTGATACCGCTGACGGTTTTGTCTGAAGCTGTCTAGTTGAGCGCATAGCTATCTAACAAAATCCTTAAAATTAGTGGTTTTTCCAATGATTGCTGTAAGAGCTAGCACACCAAGATTAACCCCCATAGAATATCTTGCCTGGGAAGAACAACAAGAATGCCGGTATGAGTATGTGGATGGTGAAATACGAGCGATGACTGGCGGCACCGTTAACCACAGCGAAATTGCGACTAATTTGATTGCAATTCTTAAAAATCATTTGCGTGGTAGTGGCTGTCGGATACTGAATTCGGATGGAAAAGTACAAACAGTCGAATCTACTTCCTACTTTTACCCAGATATTAGTGTTACCTGTGACAAACGAGATCGCACTGCTGGTAAATTTGTAAGTCATCCCTGTTTAATTATTGAGGTTCTCTCTTCTAGTACCGAGGCTTACGATTCTTCTACGAAGACGCTTTGCGAACGCGGCAAGAAATTCAGAAAATATCGTCGATCGGATAGCTTGCAAGAGTATGTGTTAGTTAATACCAATGAAATGTGTTTGGATGTTTATCAAAAGAATGAGCGCGGTAGATGGGAGTTAGTTACTTATGCCGATGGAGATATGGTGGAATTTAAGAGCGTGAATTTAACAATCTCGATCGAGCAAATTTATGAAGATATAGTTTTTGTGCCAGAAGATTCGATCACTGAAGAGATCAACGAATTATAGCTATGGCAAGTCTGGCTCTTCTAACCACTCCCCAAACTCCTCCACAAATCGATCGGCTAAAATTGCCTCCCGAATGCGAGTAGTAAACCGAATCAACTCCGTCACATTGTGCAGTGCCAACAAAGTAAACCCTGTCACCTCATTACAGCGGATTAAATGACACAAATAAGCCCGACTAAAATTCTGGCAAGTGTAGCAAGGACAAGCATCATCCAACGCTGTGAAATCGCGCTTAAACGTGGCATTCTTTAAATTCCAGCGCTCTCCTCGCACAAAAGCCGCCCCATGGCGAGCTACTCTTGTGGGAATTACACAGTCAAATAAATCTATCCCCGAAGCGATCGCGATCGCCATTTCTTTATAAGTACCAATCCCCATCAAATAGCGCGGTTTTTCTGGGGGCAATAGCGGCGCTGTCGCCCGCACAATTTTGTGAATAAATGGAGCCGGTTCACCCACGCTCACCCCACCGATCGCAAATCCCGGCAGATCATATTGGCTCAGAGCTTGAGCTGCCGCTTCCCGCAGATCTAAATGCACACCCCCTTGCACGATCGGAAACAACGCCTGATCATGAGGTCTTTGATGAGCCGCAATACAGCGCTCTAGCCAGCGTTGAGTTCGATCGGTCGCGGCCACCACTTCTTCACGGGTCGCTGGATACGGCGGGCATTCATCGAAAGCCATAATTACATCGGCACCCAGAGCATTCTGAATCTGAATCGATTTCTCTGGAGAAATAAAGATCATCCGACCATCCAGCGGCGACTTGAAAGTGACCCCCTCTTCTTCGATCTTGCGAGTCTTACTTAAGCTAAATACCTGAAACCCACCAGAATCGGTCAACATTGGCCCCGACCAGTTCATAAACTTATGCAGGCCACCAGCCTCTGCAATGATATCTTCGCCCGGTCGCAGGTGCAGGTGATAGGTATTGGCCAACACCATCTGCGCCTGAGCCTCAGCTAAATGGGCAGAGGTCAGGGTTTTAACCGTGGCTTGGGTGCCCACTGGCATAAACCTGGGGGTTTCTACAATGCCGTGGGGAGTGACAAAGGTACCAGCCCGAGCGTGGGTGCGGCTGCATTTGCCGTGGCATTGAAAGGTAAAGTTATTACTGTTCACTGAAATTGCTGTTAAGGGAAAAACTAGGATTTATACTTTCAATTTATATTTTCGGAAGGACTCCTACTCATCTTCGATCCAGCGGGCTAGTTTTTTTCTAATTAGAATTAGTCTTTCTTGAGATACTTCACCAATTACACCGATCGGAACACTTTCTGCCATCACTGCTAGGCGAGTTAACCTAAATACACTGGAAGACTTTAAACCGCTTTGAACAAAGTCTTGATCTGTCATTGTAATAGTGTCATCAAGATTGGCAACTTCTTGTTCTATTTTCGTTGAAATCATACAAGTCAACCAATCTCCATAATTACTATTAACTTGCTTGATCAATAGAGCCGGACGTAGCTTGCCAGCAACTAAGTTTGTTTGTGGGAACTTAAACAGTACAATTTGCCCAGGATTTTTCGCTACCATTTTATCTTCAAATCTTGTTCTGTATATTCGGGTGAATACTCATCCTCTAATCCTACCATGGCTTGCTCTAAGGAAAAATGCGACCATTCTTGATTTTCTTGCTGAGCATCATTATTCATTTGATCTTTAATCAAAGAATTCAAAAAATCCAAAACTTCTGCATACTTGGTTTCTGGCAGAATATCGATTTTTGCTTGGATAACTTGTTTTGTAGTCATAGATTTATCCCTGGCTTGGACTTAAAATATTGCTTGGTGATGGTATCGCTTAGGCAAAATAACATCGTAATGCGTTAACAGCAATTCTCCCAATAACTGCTAATTATACTCTTTCATTGCAGTGACTGGATACAATACCTCTCAGAGACTATGATATAGATCGTTTGTGCCGCTCCGACTAGCTCACTAATGCTACTTTCCTTACATATCAGCAACTTTGCCCTGATCGACGAACTCACCATTGACTTCGCCCGAGGACTGAATGTGCTGACCGGCGAAACCGGTGCAGGTAAATCGATTATTTTAGATGCGATCGATGCCCTGTTAGGGGGCACCGTCAGCGCTCGCTTAGTTAGAAGTGGCACCAGCCGCGCGATTGTTCAAGGCACCTTTAAATCGCCACCGCACTTAGTAGAATGGCTGCAAGTCAACGAAATCGTTGCTGCCGATCATTTGGTTTGTACCCGCGAAATCAGTCGCAGCGGCGGCACTATTCGATCGAAGCTGCGGGTCAATGGCACCGTGGTCAGCAAACAAGTTCTTAACGAACTGCGGGAGCACCTAGTAGAAATCACTGGCCAAGGCCAAACCAGCCAAATCACCGCCGCCCATCAACAGCGGCAGTTGCTAGATGCCTATGGGGGCTTGGAGGCCGATCGGCTGCAAGTTAGTCAACGCTTTCAGGCTTGGCAGCAGGCTGAAAAGAACTTGACCCAGCGACAGCAACAGCAAGCAGATCACGCTTTTCGCTTAGAAACTCTCCAAATAGAAGTCCAAGAACTAGAAGCCGCTGGTTTAGAAGCCCCGAATGAGCTTATTACTCTAGAGCAAGAGCATCAGACTCTCAACCATGTAGTAGATCTGCAACAGCAGAGCTACCAAATCTATCAGTTCTTATATCAAAGCGACTTGGGCGAATCGGCAGCCGCTGACTTGCTCAGCAAAGCCGAGAACCTATTGGTAGGCTGTGTAGATATTGATCCCAAATTGCAGCCGCTATTAGATGTAGTCAGTGACAGCCTAACCCAAATTATCGATGTAGGGCGCAGAATTAACAGTTACGGCGATCGATTAGAAGCCGATCCCCAGCGCCTGCAAGAAATTGAAGATCGGATCAGGTTTCTTAAACATATCTGTCGCAAGTATGGCTGTAACCTAGGAGAACTGATCGATCGACTAGAAAAATCTCAGTTAGAGCTAGCTGGACTGAAGGGTAAAGGAGAATCGATCGAAGAACTCCAGGCCATTTTTGATACCTGTCATGCCAAGCTGCTCAAAGCCTGCGAGAAGTTGACCGATCGCAGGCAGCAAACCGCCCAAAAACTCCAACAGCAGCTTGTGGCTGAACTGCAACCTTTAGGCATGGCCAAAGTCCAGTTTCTCGTGGATATCCAACCCCAAATGCCCAGCAATAACGGTGCTGACAACGTTTGTTTTTTGTTTAGTCCCAATCCCGGCGAACCACTGCAATCTTTGGCTGCTACTGCTTCGGGTGGAGAAATGAGTCGATTTTTGTTGGCTCTCAAAGCCTGTTTCTCAGCGATTACCCCCACTGGCACTTTGATTTTTGATGAAATTGATACTGGGGTTTCGGGGAAAGTCACCCAGTCGATCGCCGATAAGTTGCAGCAGTTGGCGATCGATCGGCAGGTGCTCTGTGTCACTCACCAACCAATCATGGCTGCCATGGCCGATGTGCATTTCCAGGTACGCAAAGAAGGCGTAGGCAAAAAAGCCCAAGAGCGCACCGTGGTCAAAATCGAACGCTTAGAACCCCAACGCCGCCGGGAAGAGATTGCCCAGTTGGCCGGTGGACATTCGGCGGCAGATTCGATCGCTTTTGCTGATTCTTTACTTTCTCAAGCCACCGCTACTAAGAAATCCGCCGCAACTCTGGCGGAAAAGCATCTTGATGCTGTTCCAGAGAAACTCCGCGATAGCTCCGCTTGCACCAAAGGCGATCGACTTTTGAAGAAAAAATCTGGTCGCCCAGCTAAAACGGCTCAGTAACAAGTCAAATTTTGTATTGCTTTAATTTCCTCGTCACCCATAATAAGGATTGAGAAGAATTGATAGCAAAAATTTTCTAATTCGACATTGGTACTAAGCAACCAAAGATTTAATATTTGCTTGCAGAGCAGGTTCAATTTTTTGCCAATTCCTGGCAATATTAAAATTCATGTTTATGCCAGAAACATCCAGTAATGACTCATCGATTTCATAGGTTTTATCTTCTTTTAACCAAGCTAGAACCTCAAATAAATGCCAAATGGATGGTGTGCCTTCGTAAACAGGCAAAGGAGATCTAGGCTGATTATTTAGAATGATATTTCTAGCGTTTTGGCGAGTACACCCAATGATTGTAGCTATATCTGTTAAGCTAACAAAGTCTGGGGATGCTTCAACTAAAATTGCAGTTGGGATGACTTCTTTCACATTAGTGATGGCACTAGAAATAGCTTCAAATGCTGATGATGAGCTACGAATAAAATCTAATGCAATAGACCCTTGCTTGCCAATTCCAATTAAAGCATCATCACATCCGCCTTCATATAATTGCTCAATGTAACTGTTTGGATCGGTTTGAGCATCCTGAAAATTAAATTTTAGAGTGAAGCTATATTCTTTCATGTTTATTCCTCTTCTTCAGAGAGATTCTTTATATTGCTGTTGGTTGTACAGTTGTCAACAACTTTCCTAATTTGTTTCGCATGGTTTCCCGGATTTCTAGGAGTACTCCAAACACTGGATATGCAAAATATGCCACCTCTGCACGCTTTGTCATTATAAGGGCAGTAAATTTTGCCCCAACAATGACCTCCACCAACATCAACTCTCCACCCATTTGTTTCAGCGTACCTTAAGGCATCCTCAATGTCTGGGTGTGGATGAGATCGTCTTGACATAACAACCTCAGTATTGTTCAACTAATTCGAGCAATAAGCATTGTCACTCGACAATACTTAACAGCAACCATACATCTGAAGATAGATAATTGTCAAGTGACAACTAACATATTTTCAAAAAGGATGGTTTGTCAAAAGTGCGATCCCCGATCGCTTGATTTTGGTACAATAAGCTACTTACCGACCAGGCGAGGATGTCAACAATTGTCTTGTGCCCGCATTGAGCATTTCACAGTTGTGTGTATCCGAGGTAAAAGCATAGTCCATCGACTCCACCAGACATCTAGCCTTGGTCATTTCTCTTGATTGCTCATTTTCACGGTTTTTCCCAATATTCATGGCTAAACAGCGCGTTCTTTCTGGAGTACAACCAACTGGCAACCTGCATCTAGGCAACTACCTAGGTGCCATTCGTAACTGGGTGGTTAACCAGGCTGAATACGAAAACTTCTTTTGCGTTGTAGATTTACATGCCATCACCGTTCCTCACGATCCCAAAGTGTTGGCCGAAAACAGCTATGCGATCGCCGCTCTCTATTTAGCCTGTGGGATTGATCTTGCTCACGCCAACATCTTCATTCAATCTCATGTGCGTGCCCATAGCGAATTAGCTTGGCTGTTTAACTGCATTACCCCGGTTAACTGGTTAG
This sequence comes from Synechococcales cyanobacterium bin59.metabat.ball.084, assembly GCA_013297675.1. Lineage (GTDB taxonomy): Bacteria > Cyanobacteriota > Cyanobacteriia > Cyanobacteriales > Chamaesiphonaceae > JAAFHZ01. Next base: position 26,838 of record JAAFHZ010000048.1, read on the forward strand.
AGGGAATGATCCAATTCAAAGAAAAAGCCATCAAACAAGGTGACAGCGTTAGCATGGGCTTGATGGATTACCCCGTGTTAATGGCCGCAGATATTTTGCTATATCAGGCCGATCGAGTGCCCGTAGGCGAAGACCAAAAGCAGCATTTAGAGCTGACACGAGATATTGTGACTCGCTTTAATCATTTGTTTGCCGCTGAGCAACCGGTGTTCAAAATGCCGGAACCGTTGATTTTAGCGGAGGGTGCCAGAGTGATGAGCTTAACCGATGGCACCAAAAAAATGTCGAAGTCTGATCCTTCCGATCAGAGTCGAATTAATATTTTGGACTCCCCTGAATTGATTCAACAAAAGATCAAAAAATGTAAGACCGATACAGAGCGCGGTTTAAGTTTTGATAACCCCGATCGACCGGAATGTCGCAACTTGCTTGGCTTATATGCGATCGTCAGTGGGCAGACCAAGGAAGCCGTGGCGATCGAATGCCGGGAGATGGGCTGGGGACAGTTTAAGCCTTTGCTAGCTGAATCTATGATTGCTCATTTGGCTCCCATTCAGGCCAAGTATCAAGAGGTAATGCTCGATCGAGCCTATTTGGAATCGGTGTTACGCAATGGTCGTGAAAAGGCCGAAGCAGTCGCTGATGAAACTTTGGCAGCAGCAAAGAAAGCCTTGGGGTTTTCGCTGCCGCTATGACTAAAGTTTTTAGTGGTGTTTTTGGACAGTCCGATGGTGTGTTACTCCCCATCCTACAATTATGGTATCGCTACTGCTATTGGAGTAGTGACTCCGCAAAATTTATTTAGATCAAATTTTTCATGAACAATTTTCAGCAGGCAGTCCAAAATGGTGAATTTTTAGTTACTGCCGAAGTAGCACCGCCCAAAGGTAGTGATCCAAGCCACATGTTGGAAGTCGCCAAGTTACTGAAAGGCCGTGTACATGCAGTAAATATTACTGATGGCAGCAGAGCAGTGATGCGAATGAGTCCGTTGGTGGCGGCGGTGTTGCTGTTGCGAGAAGGAATTGAGCCGGTGTATCAGGTAGCTTGCCGCGATCGCAATCGGATTGGCCTCCAGGGTGACTTATTGGGTGCCCAGGCTTTGGGAATTAAAAATGTGTTGGCGCTAACTGGCGATCCCATGAAGGCCGGAGATTATCCAGATGCTAAAGGGGTTTTTGATTTAGAGTCAGTAAGGCTGTTGAAATTGATTTCTCAGTTAAATGCTGGGCTAGATGATAACGATAAACCTTTGCCAGATGGGGCAACTTCGTTGTTTCATGGTGGGGCGGTAGATCCACAGATTACCAGTCGCTCGTCTTTAAAAAATCGCTTCGAGAAAAAGATTGCTGCTGGAGCACAGTTTTTTCAGAGCCAGTTGATTTCTGATTTTGAATTGTTGGAGCAGTTTATGAAAGAAGTTGCTTTGCCTCATGGCAAGCCGGTATTGGCTGGAATTTTTCTGCTGAAGTCAGCGAAAAATGCTGAGTTTATCAATCACTGTGTGCCGGGAGTACATATTCCGCAAACGACGATCGATCGATTGGCGGCATCGGCTAAACCATTACAAACTGGCATCGAAATAGCGGCAGAACAAGTGCTGTTAGCAAAAAAAATGTGTCAAGGAGTTCATTTAATGGCGGTTAAACGAGAGGATTTGATTCCGCAAATTCTGGACTTGGCAGAAATAAAGGTACACACTTGAACATTGGCCTGTTTGCAGAAAATAAATTGGCTTCAACCAGTTTGTTGGTGTTTTTATGATTTCTATGGTGCAATGAAATGTTTGGTTGCTAGCTTGTTTATGGTTCCTGGGTACTTTGATCAAGAAAGACTAAAATGTCGATCGATCATTCCTTAGAGCATTCCAATGGTCAAAGATTCTCGCCCTATTTCCATGGAGCAAAAACGTTGGCAAGATATAATTGCAAAATTCAACAACACTCAGCCTAAAGTAGAGCAATCTTTGCTGCTGTGGGCAATGGTGGTGTTGCTAGCTGTCACGGCTTTTATAGGCTTAGATTTAGCTACTCATACAGCTTTTAGTTTCTTAGCTATTCCTTTTAGCATTGCAGGCAGCCTCTGGAGCTATCGTCGTCGCCATTTGAGTAAGCATCCTGTAACTTACTTGGTTTCGGGGCTGGCTATTAGTTTGATTCTTACCTGTCTGGGCAGTGCTTTTTGGGGACAGGCGATCGAAAAAGCCAAAAATTTTTTAGGATCTGATCGAGATTTAATCTTGCCTTTGGCAGCAGGCTTTTTGTTGGTTACTGTGCAGGTAGCCTGGATGTGGTCGCTTTGCTATCCGCGTAAATTGGCGGGCAGCATCATCATTAGCACCATGTTGATGATCAGTACCCTTTTAATCGGCAACAATTTTGGATTTTTGTTGGTGCTGGCGCTGTTTGTTGGTTTGCTTGTACCCACTTTAATGTTGTTCTATCGATCGGCAATTAACCTCAAACCAATCGGCCTCTCGATCGTGCCACGCCCCCGACAGCTCACCGAAAAACATGTACCCTGGAAATATTTAACTAAAATTGCTGTTACCGCAGTTATTTTGGGCTGTATTTTGTCTTTGTTTGCCCCGCAGCTACGGCTGCCGGATATTTCTTGGGATCTGCCAGGAGTAGATCAAGTAGTAAAAAATCTTCCAATTCAAGTAGATCCAGATCTTTCAAATCCTGGCAGCAGAAAATCCGCAGAGATGGAAGGAACCATTCCCGAAGGATCTGCTAGCGGAAAAAATAGTGCTGCCCAAGAAAATTTTGGCAATGGTCGTGGGAAAAATAAGGGAAGAGGTGAGAGTCAACCAGGAATTTCGGGATCAGTAAACTTAGGCGGCAGGGAGGCTCAACAGTCTGATGGTCAAGACTCTGAGTATGTAGATGAACAGTTAGCTCGTCAGGCGATTCGGAATATTTTGGCTACTGCCGATCGACCTTTAAAAACCAGAGCAGCACGCCAAGCTTATCTCCAGAAGTATCTACAAGAACATATTCAGTCCCCCGACTGTGGCTCCAATACCTATTGCTTCAATAGCTCCAAGGATGATCGATTGACAGATCAGCCTCAAGTTGGCTTAGCTCGCTGGAATCCAGCAGCACAAATTCCGCCACGCCCTTATTATGTGGCTCTGCAACCAGCTCTTACACCGTTGTTGCAACAGCTCACTACGCCTTGCCCTGTCAATCAACAAGACTGCTATAAAAATCGAGTTTTTCAAGCAAATAAACAAGAATCTATTCAGACTCGCAATCGATTACTGCGATCGATCGATAATTCCGATTTAACTGAAGATATAGCAATTCCGATTCGCGTAAAGTGAATTACGCCAATAAGGCGGGTATTTAGGCGCATTGATTCTCTACTTCATTTTCAAAAGGTGAATCGCAATAGCATCCATGGGCAAACCAGTTTC
>JAAFHZ010000049.1 GCA_013297675.1 Synechococcales cyanobacterium bin59.metabat.ball.084
CTGCACCACTAAGCATCACCGACAAAGAAATAAACTATGTCAAAAAAGGTATGTCAGCAGATGTGAGAATTGATTCTTTTCCTTTTACTGAATTCGGTGATACTACAGGCACTGTAGAGGTAATTAGTCCAAATGCTCTACCCCCCCGACCAGACCTTTGGTTATCGACGATTTTCAGCAATAGTTAAAGCTCAAACAACAGGCTCTGAGTTTTAAAAATAATGGTGTAGTTCAGCAAAGTCGCTTGCGTGTGGGCATGAGCGTTAATGCTGTAATTCAAACGTGTTCTAGATAACCGAAACGTCTTCTGGTGGTAAACAACGAACTCAGATCGGCTAATATCGTAAAGTTGACTTCCGCCATGCTGCTATGAAACTCGCCTTCATCATTGACCCGATCGCCAAACTCGACCCCACCCATGACAGCAGCGTAGCCATGATGGAAGCCGCCGGAATCCTTGGCCACCAGGTCTATATCACCACCGCTGAACAACTGGCTGTTATTGATGGCCGCGCTGCCGCTTACTTACAAACCGTCCAGATCGAACCAGTCAAACTAGTTGAGCAACGCTGGATCGCGATTGAGCAATGGTATCAAGTCGGTGAACCCGAGCTAATATTTTTAGACGAAATGCAAGCCGTCTTTATGCGCACAGACCCACCCGTAGACGTGCCATACCTATACATCACCTATATTCTGGATTACATAGACCCCCAGAAAACCCTGGTAGTCAACAACCCCGATGGACTACGCGCCGCCAACGAAAAAATGTTTGCCATGCAGTTCCAAGAATGGATGACCGACACGATCGTCACCCGCGACAAAAAAATCATCAGAGAATTCGTTGAAAAACACCAAGCCGCTGTCATGAAACCCCTGGGGGGCAAAGCTGGCGAAGGTATTTTGTTCTTGCAACCCGAAGACCGCAACATTAATTCTTTGGTAGAGATCAGCACCCAGTGGGGCAAATATCCCATGATGATCCAAAAATTTCTGCCTGCTGCTAAAGACGGCGACAAGCGGATCATTGTTTTGGATGGTCAGCCCTTAGGCGCGATCGATCGCATTCCCACCGGCAAAGAATTCCGAGGCAACATGGCCGTAGGTGGTCGGGTCGCCCCAGCCACCATTACCGATCGAGAGCTAGCCATGTGTGCAGCCATGGCTCCCAAACTCAAACAATATGGCCTGTACTTCGTAGGCATTGACGTGATCGGCGGCTACCTTACCGAAGTCAACGTTACCAGTCCTACCGGCATCCGGGAAATCGATCGGCTTAATAATATCTCGTTAGGAAAACAAGTCATTGAATGGGTCGCTGCAAAGCAAGCTTAAGCAAGCTATGATAGAGCTGCAAATACCTGCGCCGACGGTTCGCAGAGTAACAAAATTCATGAAACCCCATCGCTGTCTGCATTTAATCTTCGATAACTTAGCGAAAACAACTGCTTGCTGCGAGTTGCAAGCAAACTGGTGGCGATTTAAAACCAGCTACTTTTGGCGACCATATTATCAAGCCTAAAAATATTTCTAGCCCCAAAGACTATCAACTGTTAATTCTTCACCACCAATTAAATAATCATGGAAGACAAAATTTCCGACGCTTGCATCGACAAGTCCCAAGTACTCATGCCTCCCATTGCCCTCAAGGCCGAGTTGCCATTGACCCCTGAACTAGAACAACAGGTACTCAAACATCGATCGGACATCAAAAACATTCTAGATTTCCGCGACAACCGCAAATTCATTGTCCTTGGTCCCTGCTCTATCCATGATGTCTCTGCGGCCATAGAATACGCCCATAAGCTCAAAGAGTTAGCAGATCAAGTCTCTGACAAGCTCTTGTTAATCATGCGGGTTTACTTTGAAAAACCCCGTACCACCGTTGGCTGGAAAGGTTTAATTAACGACCCTAACCTAGATGATTCCTTCGATGTAGAAAAAGGTCTGCACATTGGTCGTCAGCTTTTGCTAGATATCACCAAACTAGGTTTGCCCACAGCCACCGAAGCATTAGATCCGATCGTCCCCCAATACATTGGTGATCTGATTTCTTGGGCGGCGATCGGTGCCCGCACCACCGAGTCTCAGACTCACCGCGAAATGGCCAGCGGTCTTTCCATGCCAGTAGGTTTCAAGAATGGTACCGATGGCAGCATTAAAGTAGCGCTGAATGCCTTACAGTCGGCGATGCAGCCCCACAATTTCCTGGGTATCAATCAGGAGGGACAAGTAAGCGTGTTCCAGACTATCGGTAATGCTTATGGCCATGTGATTTTACGCGGCGGCGAAGGTCAGCCCAATTATGATGCTAGCAGCGTGGCAGAAGTGGAAGCTGCTTTGAAAAAGGCCGGTCAGCAGCCCCGGATTGTAATTGATTGCAGTCACGGCAATTCCAACAAAGATTATCGTTTGCAGCCGATCGTGCTAGAAAATGTGATTCAGCAAATTGTGAGCGGCAATCATTCGATCGTTGGTCTGATGCTGGAGTCTCATTTATTTGAGGGCAGTCAATCGATCCCGGCTGATTTGAGTGAGCTGAAATATGGGGTTTCGGTGACTGATAAGTGCATCAATTGGGAACAGACTACCGAGATTATTAAGGCAGCCTTCGATCGGCTATAAGCTAAAATACGGGGAAGTATGAGGTATAGAAATTATGTATCACAATAATCCTGCCTTACCTGTTAATACATTACCTACTATGTATGACCTGCCCAGCGAAGATTCGGAGGAGATGGGTTTGCCTGACGAGTTTCATGATACTCAGCCTGATTTGTTGAAAGAAACTTGTCGGCCTGCCGCTGACAAGTTTTTTATGGGGGCTGATCTCAATCTTTATTATGATGTTGAGCATACTGGTTGGTATAAGCGGCCAGATTATTTTTTGGTGATTGGGGTGCCAGCTAGTACCTCTCCAGCAGATGGAAGGCAGAGCTATGTGGTGTGGCAGGAAGGGGTGAATCCTTTTTTAATGGTGGAGTTGTTGTCGCCTGGAACTGAGGCAGAAGACTTAGGTCAAACTTTGCGGGTTGTGGGCAAGCCACCTACTAAGTGGCAGGTATATGAACAGGTTTTGCAAGTGCCCTACTATGCGGTGTTTGACGAATTTTCTGGTAAGTTTCGGATGTTTTGTTTGCGGGGTGGCCAATATGTAGAAGCCACTATTAGCGGTCAAGGTTTTTGGTTGCCAGAGATTGAGTTAGGGCTGGGTATTTGGTCTGGGTCTTATCAAGGAGTGACCAATCGCTGGTTACGTTGGTACGATCGGGCGGGCAACTGGATACTAACAAATGAGGAAGAGAAGTTACTAGCTCGGCAAGAGGCAATGCTGGCTAATCAGTTAGCTGATCAAGAGCGACAAAGGGCTAATCAAGAGCAGTTAAGAGCCGATCAAGAGCAGCTCAGAGCGGAAAGTGCTGAACAACGGGCTGAGTTGATGGCTGCTAAGTTGCGAGAGTTGGGCATCGATGTTAATGAGATGCTCTAGCTCATGTAGCTGATCAATAAAAATATGGTTTTATCCTATTCCATAAAGCCTTCTAGACCTGCGACAAGAACTTTGGCAACGGGGTGATCGATCGCTTCTTCCAGGGCTATTTTGCCAGCTTCTTTAAGAGCATTGAGAGTACGGGTTTTAAGTGTGGGATTTTTTTCAACTGATTCTATAACTTTGCCACTGAGTCCCATTTTGCCTGATGGGTTGGTGATATCGTAATCTCCAGATAGTTGAGCGATAAGTTCTTTGATTTCTTTGGCTGCATCGGCAAGATTTTGAGGCTGGGCAGCATAGTTATTTTGATTGGCCTTCATAGGTTTGATTCTGAAGTCTTTCTTCAAATCTTGCATTTTTCATGATTTAGATCTGACTTATGTAGATAAAGAACGTCTATTAGTTAATTTTCAGTTTGGTGGGTGTTTCCCTTCTATCAGAAGTAGCTTACGAATATTCATTACCCCTCGACGATTAAGTTTTAAAGCTTGAATCGTTACTCTACCTACTGCTGTATTCCCAGATACTTCTAGGAAATCATTAGTCCAGTGAAAATGATCTTCCCAAGAGTCTTGCCGAGGATTATACAAATTCGCCTCAATGCCACTCTCCGGATCGATCACCAATGTTTTTGCCTGTTTATAACCATTACAACCACCACAGGCGTAAGCAAGATTTTCCAGTAAAGTTAATCCACCCTGAGATACTGGAAAAATATGATCGAAGTCAAAAGATTGTAGAGAGTAGTCATCAGGGCATTTGCAGTATTCGCACCTGCCTTTAGCTCGATCGACCATCAAACGTCTTTCCGAGACTGTTAAATAACGCCTAGACATGGGTAGGAGGCTTCAGATTTAACTGTCTCATAAGTTCTTCCAGAGAAATATTCCGGATTTTTGCTAGCTGAATTAACTTTTCTAGTCTCTCCACATCATATTGCTCAATCACATCTATCATCTTTATCAATTCTTGGTGCTCATCAGATGACAGCGTCTCATCATGAAGCTTTTCTCGCAGCTCATTATACCGCTGCTGAATATCACTAGGAACTCCCTGATAAACAGCCTGAAGTAACTCCATTTCTGCAGGCACACCCAATTTATTTTGAAACAGTGTTTGTTCTTCTGGAGAGAGACTATGAATCATCAGAACGATCGAATCAACCAACTTTGCATTCATCACTTACGCTCCGCTTCATCAATCTAACTGTAACGTTCTATTTTATCAGCTTCAATTACTGATCGCCAAATCCAAACTGGGTTTACAGCCACTGACCGCCGCGATAGCGACTGTGGGGAAACAGTACCTTTAGTATACTGTGGGCAGCAAAAAACATCATGAGGCTGGCGATCGCGTACTGCAACAGCAACCACTGCATAGGCAAAGAATTGGTGTTAATCCCCGGTAGCTGATTGACCTTGAGCAACAGCGCCAAAATTACCCCTTCCACCAATGCCCCAGCCAATTGCAGCAATCCTGGCCAATCACTATCCCAGCGCAGCTTTTGAATTTGTTGGGTAACTACATCAGAAATGATGCCGCAGATTCCCATGTAAATCAGCAGCACCAAATAAGAAAAGCTCTTTGGTGAAAATAGCCCCAAAGCAAAAGGCAATGAGACCAATAGCCCCACTGTAGGCAGCAAAAACAAACGCATTTGCCAACGACCAAAGAGCGTAGGGGTCATCGATCGACCGAACCCATAATGATATCCACACTGCCCAAAATTGTTACCAAGTCAGCGATTTTCACGCCGGTAAGTAAGTGGGGCAAAATTTGCAGATTATTAAAATCTGCTGCCCGAATCTTCCAGCGCCAAGGAAAGACATTATCTTCACCCACAATAAACACACCCACTTCGCCCTTGCCGCTTTCTAAGCGCACATAGTGCTCACCCTTAGGGATTTTGAAAGTAGGAGCAATTTTTTTACTGACATACTGATAATCTGGGCCATCCCACTCTGATTTCGGACCCGCAGCTAAACGCTTCGCTTCTAAGTTTTCGTAAGGGCCACCCGGTAAACCAGCGATCGCCTGACGCAAAATTTTCACCGATTCGCGCATTTCCTTCATCCGCACCACATAGCGGGCAAAGCAGTCACCGCCAGTATCCCAAGCTACATCCCAATCGAAGTCGTCGTAGCATTCATAGCTATCTACCTTGCGCAGATCCCAATTCACGCCCGAAGCCCGCAGCATTGGTCCAGAAAGACCCCAGTTAATCGCTTCTTCGCGCCCGATCGTGCCAATGCCCTCTACCCGTTTACGGAAAATGGGGTTATTGGTGATTAATTTTTCGTACTCATCAATTTTGGGATCAAAGTAGTCGCAAAAATCAATACATTTGTCTATCCAACCATAAGGCAGATCCACCGCCACACCACCGATGCGGAAATAATTGTTGTTGACCATCCGGTAGCCAGTGGCAGCTTCCCAAAGATCATAGATCATCTCCCGTTCCCGGAAAATATAGAAAAAAGGAGTTTGGGCACCGACATCGGCCATAAATGGGCCGAGCCACAGCAAGTGGTTGGCAATTCGGTTCAGTTCTAGCATGATCACCCGAATGTAGCTGGCACGTTTAGGCACCGGGATACCAGCAAGTTTTTCGGGAGCATTGACGGTAATAGCTTCATTGAACATTCCTGCCGCGTAGTCCCAACGACTGACATAGGGCACATACATGATATTGGTGCGGCTCTCGGCAATTTTTTCCATGCCGCGATGGAGGTAGCCGATTACCGGTTCACAATCTACTACGTCTTCACCATCCAAGGTGACGATGAGCCGCAATACTCCGTGCATCGAGGGGTGGTGCGGACCCATGTTGAGCACCATTGGCTCGACTCTAGTTTCTAGCTTAGTCATGGATTCTATTTGTGAGAGAGGATCGGTGGGCGCTTGCCCTTCGAGCTATTATTATAAGTCTCATTGTCTTCGGTTGGGTATCTGGGTTCTGGAGTCGATTATCTTATGAAAAGTTCAGTTGTAATTAGGCATCTTGCCTTTGAAGATTTGGGTACATTGTCAGTGAGTCTACAGCAACGAGGGTATTCCATCGAATATGTAGAAGCTGGAGTAGATTCGATCGCCAATATTGACGCATTAGAGCCAGATTTATTAGTGATTCTGGGTGGGCCGATTGGTGTTTATGACGAAGCCGATTATCCATTCTTAATAGACGAAATAAATTTATTACAGCAGCGACTTGCTGCCGATTTACCCACTTTAGGAATTTGCCTGGGCGCACAGCTAATGGCTAAAGCTCTAGGTGCAAAGGTTTATGCTGGAGGACAAAAAGAAATTGGCTGGTTTCCAATTTCTTTACGACAGGAAGGCTTGACATCTCCAATCCAGCATTTGCAACAAGATGGAGCCTTTGTATTGCATTGGCATGGAGATACTTTTACCCTACCCGCAGAGGCTAAGCACTTGGCTGCCAGTGAAAAATATGAACACCAAGCTTTTTCATGGAAAGATTGCGGGTTAGCATTGCAGTTTCATCCAGAAGTAACGGCAAGAGGACTAGAACAGTGGTTCATTGGCCATGCTGGGGAAATTTCTACGACTCCTAATGTGAGTGTGACTCAATTACGTGCAGACTCCCACAAATACGCAGACATTTTAGTGAGTAATGCTAGCAAAATGTGGGAGGATTGGTTAATCAGAGTTGAGCAATCAGTCGAAAATCGGTAAAATGCCCGACACATAATTTAATTAAATTCTATTTGAAATTTCTGTCATTTTTGTAATTTAATTATTGGGCAGCCCAATATAATCCCCCGATCGCCAGTACCGCTAATACTAGTAATACTTTAAGGAATCCATTGTCTTTGGTTTCGATTTCGCTGGGATTGATCGGCTTTGGTGGCGGCATTGGTCTGACCCGGACAGGTCGAGACTTTCGCTGAGAGCCACCGCCGCCTTTGGCATTGGGGTTTTCTTCGATCTCTTGTAGGTCGGGAATTTTAATAATCCATTCATCCTTGCGGTTTAACTCTGGGGCTTGCAAAATATATAAAATTCGCTTGCTCTCTTGGCGGGTTTCTAAATGGGGATGGCGAGTAAGTTGAGAGCAAAGCTCGATCGCCTTACTTAAATTGCCGCCAGCTTCGTAGGCGGTGACTAGCCAGAGCTGCATCTCTCCACCCAGCTTAGATTTCACCTCTATTTCGCCGATCGCTGCCTCTAGGTAATCTACTGCTTGGCGATAGTTGCCGTTTTCAAAAGCATTTTGGCCAGCTAGGTAGTTAGCAATATTTGGTTCGGGAGCAGCAGATTCAGGAGTGGTCATCGATCGAAGAAAAAATTAAAGTGTTAAGACCGATGATGTTCGGAAGGAATAATCATGGTGCCAATTCCATTATCGGTGAAAATTTCTAACAGCAGGGAATGGGGCACTCGACCGTCGATGATATGGGCAGCTTTAACTCCTTGAGCCAAGCTGCGGATGCAACAGCTCAATTTAGGAATCATGCCCCCACTGACCACGCCATCGTTAACTAACTGGCGAGATTGATTGATATCTAGTTGCCGAATTAAGCTGCTCGGATCATGAAAATCTCGCATTAAGCCGGGGGTGTCGGTCAATAGAATGAGCTTTTCGGCACCTAAAGCAGCAGCGATTTCCCCCGCCACCGTATCGGCGTTAATGTTATAAGATTGGCCACTTCTGTCAGCAGCAACGCTAGAGATGACTGGAATATAGCCATCAGCTACCAATAGCTCTAAGACTTTGACGTTTACGCCGCTGACTTCACCCACAAAACCAAGATCAGTGCGGCCTTCGGGTCTGGCCATAATTAAATTGGCATCTTTGCCACACATCCCGATCGCCGATCCGCCTGATTGATTGATTAACGAGACTATTTCTTTATTCACTTTACCTACCAGTACCATCTCCACTACTTCCATGGTGGCGGCATCGGTAACTCTTAAGCCATCTTTAAACTGAGGTTCAATGTTGAGCTTATCCAACCAGCTATTAATTTCTGGACCGCCGCCGTGGACAATAATTGGCCGAATACCAATGCAGGCCATAAAAATAATGTCTCGAATTACCCGATCTTTTAGCTTGCTGTCTTTCATGGCTGCGCCGCCATACTTAACTACCACCGTGCGACCAGCAAAGCGCTGCATGTAGGGCAAGGCTTCGCTGAGTACCTGCACCCGATCGTGGGCGCTAAGAGTAGAGCTAAGCAGGGTATTGGCGGTAGTAGATGCGCTGGTCATGAAAGTTGTGTGGAGGGTAAAAGGACGCTAGTTATTCGGGAGGCTGTGTAGATTTTAATATTGTTGGGATCATTTGTAGTATCTCGGCGACTACATCGGTGGGGGATCTTTCTTGAGCGATCGAAATTTTTAAATCAGCTTCGGCATAGCGCGATCGACGGCTTGCTAAAATCTCCTTGAATTTTGCTTGGGGGTTAGGGTCTTGCAATAATGGCCTAGTTTTGTCAACTACTAGCCGCTGCCACAGCACGTCTTCGGCCACATCGAGCCATACTACCAGCCCCTGGCGTAAATAACCCCAGTTTTCTTGCTTAACCGCAATGCCGCCACCAGTAGCAACAACTAGCTTGGTATAGGCCGAGACTTCGGAGAGGACTTGAGATTCGATCGATCTAAATTCAGCTTCTCCCCCGGCGGCAAAGATTTCCCGGATTGATTGTTTGGTGAGACGCTCGATCGAGGTATCGGTATCTAAAAAGCCATAGCCAATCTGCTTGGCTAAAACTGGGCCAATGGTCGATTTACCACAGCCCATCATGCCGATGAGATAAATATTCAGGTTGTGCAGTCCTGGAATGGTGGTTTGCTCGGTCATAAATTAATCCTATTCTTCGTCATCAAAGTCAAATCCCCAGTCCTGATTATCAGGCTTGAGGGTACTTTCTACTTGGGGGCGAACTGCTGGTTTTGGGGCATCTGGCGGTGGAGTGATCACCCGGTAGTTGGCATCGCGCACTACAGTTGGCTCTGGTTCTGGCTTTTCTTTGGGGCGAGAGTAGTTATCAAATCGATCGCGGATCTTATCAATTGGCGAATCGGGCTTTCGATCTTCTCTCTCAAACTGTTGTGATGGCCGATCGCTGTATTCTGGTGGCTCTAATTGTTCTAGCGGCTCTTCGAGATCTTGATTTTCTAGCTTTCTGGCAATTTTTGCTTTTTTGGCAATGCTCCGCGCTCTGCTGGCCACATAGCTCCATAAGGCCACTCGTAAACCCAAACCAGCAACTAAGCCACTGCCGACTGCGGCCAAGCCCAAAAACCCCAAAGGAATCGGCACAGTTTGCCAACCCAAAAATACCAGCCGCAAGGCGGGCACCGGATTAGAAAATGCCGTAAAAACCAGGGCGATCGCTAAAAAGATGATCGCCATCAGTCGCACAAGAGAGATGATCATCAAAATCAAGGGGCGAGGGAGCGCCTATAGATTATAAGTCGCCGGGAGTCTCTTTCCAGCGCTTTAACGGCACACAGTCGATACCCACTTGATCGAGAGTCCGCGCTACCACAAAATCTACCAAGTCTTCGATCGACTGAGGCTTGTGATACCAAGCCGGAATCGCTGGCACAATCCGCGCTCCTGCTTCTGCTAGGGTGGTGAGGTTCTTGAGATGAATCAAGCTAAAGGGAGTCTCACGGGGCACGATAACTAGTTTGCGGCCTTCTTTAAGCTGCACGTCAGCAGCGCGTTCTAATAAATCACCGCTGAGTCCACTGGCAATTTTGCCCACGGTGCTCATGCTGCAAGGAATAATCACCATCCCAGCAGTGCGAAAGGAGCCGCTGGCAATGTTGGCTCCTACGTCGCCCGATCGATGACAGCGCAGTTTACCCCCGGTGGACACCCCCGCCTGCTCCCGCCAAAATTCGGCTTGGAGATCGGGTTCGATCGGCATTTTAACGTTGTCTTCTTCTTGCCAGACTAGGTGGGCAGATTTGGAAGCTACTAGTTCTACATGGTAGTCGGCTTTCAGGAGGTGATGGATCGATCGAACGGCATAAATTAGCCCGGAGGCTCCGGTTACGCCCAAAATTAGCGGCAGGGTCATGATGTGAAAAAATGTATCTTTCCCACCATAGCGCTTGTTTGGGCTTTTTGCTGCGGGAGTTGAAGGGACAGAAGAAAAAGAATTTTAAGTTTTTTGTTGCATCGATCGGCCTGGGCATGTTATAAAGTTCATCTGTGCAAAAAACATGTGGGTCGTTAACTCAACGGTAGAGTACTCGGCTTTTAACTGATTAGTTCTGGGTTCGAATCCCAGACGACCCATTTTCCAGAGCCTCAAGGATTTATCCTTGGGGTTTGTTGATTGGTGATATATCATGGCTTTGGTTTGCTATAGCTATAGCGGGCGAAGCTGCCTTCGTTAATGTTGTGCCAAGCATAAACTCGATCGCGGAATTGTTTCCAGTCGCTGAAAATGTTGGCAAAGTCTTTGTCTTTGGCAGCAAATTCTGCATATAGCTCAAAAGAAGCCTTTTCGGCAGCGGCCAAAATTTCGGCGCTGTATGGTTTGAGAATAGTACCGGTCTTAATTAATCTGGCTAAAGCTTCGTTATTGCGGGCATCGTAGCGCATCTGCATAGTGAGGTTGGCTTCGTAGGTGGCGGCTTGAATGGCGGCCTGATACTCGGGAGGCAGCTTTTGCCAAGCAGTAAGATTAATCTGTAGCTCTAAAGTTGGTCCTGGCTCCCACCAGCCGGGATAATAGTAGTATTTGGCAACTTTGTGCAGACCAAGCTTTTCGTCATCGTAGGGGCCAACCCATTCGGCAGCATCGATCGCCCCGGTTTGCAGAGCCTGAAAAATTTCCCCACCGGGCAGAGTTTGCACGGTAACTCCCAGTTTGCTCATCACTTGACCGCCCAGGCCAGGAATGCGCATTTTGAGTCCTTGAAGGTCGCTGAGGGTGGCAATTTCTTTCCGAAACCAGCCACCCATTTGGGCACCGGTATTACCGGCTGGAAACTGAATCACATTAAATTTGCGGGCATACATGGCCTGTAATTTTTTTAAACCACCACCTTCGTACAGCCAAGCGTTTTGCTGCTGGGCGTTTAAACCAAAAGGTACTGCGGTGCCAAAGGCGGCAGCAGGCGCTTTGCCCAAATAATAGTAGCCAGCGGTATGGCCACAGGGAGCGGCACCCTGAGAGACAACGTTTAATACTTCTAGGGGTGGTGCTAGTTCGCCTGCTGCCCGAGGGGTGATGGTAAATTTACCGCCGGTAATTGCTTTAACCCGATCGGCGATGGTTTTAGCTCCGCCAAAGATGGTATCGAGAGATAATGGCCAGCTTGTGGCCATTTGCCAGTTGATGGTAGGAAGGCTGCCGCTGGCAGAGGAGGAGCTACGCCTTGCTTTGCAGGAGGCTAAGCCACCGGCTGCTACGCTGGCGATCGATGCTTGTAAAAATTGCTTGCGCTTCACGTTATTGTTCTCGGTTGGTTCTTTGTTGATCGATCGAGGATACCAATCTATTGGAATCGATCGCAATTTTTATGCAAAAAAAGCCCTGGACATTCTAAAGTGTCAGCAGTCTGTAGAGCATCTTGCTACCAATATCCATCCTAATAGTCTTATAGTTAAGACCCGAATAGTGAACTGTGTCTCCCCTGACAAAAGCAGATACACTATATAGAGCACAATAGTTTAAAATTTACTCCCCGGAATAATGACTGCAACTGATCTAGTCGCCAGCTCCCCCAATTCTTTATCCGAAAAATATTCCCAGCAATATGACACAATTATAATTGGCTCAGGGATCGGAGGACTGGTCACGGCCACCCAACTGGCCGCCAAAGGCGCAAAAGTATTGGTGCTAGAAAGTTATATTATTCCTGGTGGCAGCTCTGGCTACTTCGATCGAGCAGGTTACAGATTCGACGTAGGCGCTTCGATGATCTTTGGCTTTGGCGATAAAGGCACCACTAACTTATTGACCAAAGCACTGGCTGATGTGGGGATGTCGATCGAAACTATCCCCGACCCTGTACAGATTCATTATCATCTGCCCAATGACCTAGAAGTCAAGGTGCATCGAGATTACGAGCAATTTATTCAAGAACTCACCCAAAAATTCCCTCAAGCGGCTACTGGTATCCGTCAGTTTTATGATGAATGCTGGAAAGTTTTTAACTGCCTCAACTCGATGGATTTACTGTCCTTAGAAGAAATTGGCTACTTAACCCGAGTCTTTTTCCAGAAACCGTTATCTTGCTTAGGATTAGCCAGATACTTACCCTTTAACGCTGGCGACATTGCCCGTAAATATATCACCGAACCCGAAGTACTGCGGTTTATTGACATTGAATGCTACTGCTGGTCGGTAGTGCCCGCCGCACTGACCCCTATGATTAATGCTGGTATGGTGTTCGCCGATCGACACTATGGCGGCATCAACTATCCCAAAGGTGGAGTCGGACAAATTGCCCAAAAACTAGCTGAAGGTCTTACCAACCAAGGCGGTGAAATTCACTATAAATCCCGAGTCAAAAGAATCATTTTAGAACGCGGCCAAGCCATCGGCGTAGAGCTAGTTAATGGCAAAACCTTTTTTGCTAAAAGAATCGTTTCTAACGCCACCCGCTGGGATACCTTTGGCAAACTCTTAGAACCAGCAGATATGCCTAACCGAGAAGCTAAATGGCAGGCCACTTACAGCAAATCGCCCAGTTTTTTGAGCCTGCACATTGGAGTCAAAGCTGAGGTCTTGGCACCGGGCACCGAATGTCATCACATTCAATTGGCCGACTGGGAGCAAATGACCGCAGCCCGAGGAGCCGCTGGTACCTTGTTTGTCTCGATTCCCACGTTGCTAGATCCGGATTTAGCCCCAGCAGATCATCATATTGTTCATGCCTTTACTCCAAGCTGGTTGGATGACTGGCAAAATTTAACGCCTACAGAATATGAGGCTAAGAAAGAATTACAGGCTGGAATATTGCTCGATCGACTAGAACAGCTTTTCCCTGGTCTTCAGGCTGGCATGGACTTTTTGGAAGTGGGCACTCCCCGCACCCACCGGCGCTTTTTGGGCAGAGCTGACGGTAGCTATGGCCCGATGCCCAGTCGCAAACTAGCAGGCTTATTACCCATGCCCTTTAACCGTACCAAGATTCCTGGACTATATTGTGTCGGCGATAGCACTTTTCCTGGCCAGGGATTGAATGCTGTAGCTTTTTCTGGCTATGCCTGTGCTCATCGAATTGCGGTAGATTTAGGATTTTAAGTGCAATTTGGGCGTTGCCGAATGACCAGCATGATTTTATTAGATATTTTAGAGATAGAACCATCTCTAAAATCAGCAACGCCCAATGGTGATCTAGTTTTTGGACATTCTCATGAAACGATGGTTGCACTCATAATTGGTACAGCGAAACGGATAAAAACTGATGATAGAAAGCAACCTTTCTACCCAACCTTGACGACCGGTTCTACGGATGTGGGGATTTTTACAGGCCGGACAGCGGCGACGGAAGGCAAAAAAACTAGCTTTCTGGGGATCTTTTGCTTGGGGGAATTCAGAGTCGTTCATGATCTTTTTTCTCTTTTGCAACAAAGTCATCCTAGCACTTGCCAGTAATTATGGAAACCCTGTTGACTATTTTTTTCTGTAAGCCACTGCGTAACTGGGTTTAAGGCTTTCCATCCCAAAAATTTGCCCACTGGTTCGGCTCTTTGAATTGCGATCCGAGCCAACTTACCGCCATACTGTTGTTGTAATTGCAAGATCAATTGTTCGGTTTCTACAGTTACACCATTAGCTACTAATTTCCCGCCAGGTTTTAGAGCATTCCAACAAGCTTCAAATACGCCAGGTATCGTTAATCCACCGCCAATGAAGATGGCATCGGGCGGCGAAAGATTGATTAGTGCGGCTGGAGCTTGACCACCAATAACTTGTAAATTTGGCACGCCCAATTTTGTAGCATTAACTACAATATTTTTTAATCGCTGAGGATGTTGTTCGATCGCAATTGCTCGATTACGGGGATGACTGCGTAACCACTCGATCGCAATAGAACCATTGCCTGCTCCTACATCCCACAATAGTTGACCAGGACAAGGTGCAAGGCTCGCAAGTGTCACTGTCCGAATTTCTTGCTTAGTAAGCTGACCGTCATGGATATAAGCATCGTCTGGTAGACCAGGTAAACGAGAGTATCCCGGCATACTTCCTGGGCATTCTAGGGCGATCGTGTGTAAATCGGCGATTGCTTGACCCGATATTTGCTCAGGGCTTGCTTTTACCCAATAATTAATCTGCTCACTCACCATTCGCTCTTGGCTGCCACCCAGATGTTCCAAGATGGTCATCTGGACAGCATTAAATCCCCCCTCTTGAAGTATCTGGGCGAGTTGCATTGGAGTATGTTGATCGGCGCTCAATGCCAATATTTTGGCTCCCGGATACAGCAGCGGCTGCACCAAATTTAGATCGCGTCCACATAGACTCACTGTTTCTATTTCACTATAATTCCATCCCAAGCGGCTACAGGCAAGGCTAAAGGCCGAGGGTGCCGGAAGAATGGTCATTTCTACTAGCGGCATTAAATCTTGAGCTAGCAGGGCTTGATGCAGACCACTGCCCACGCCGTAACACATGGGATCACCGCTGGCTAACACACAGACTTGTTGGCCACGGTGGCTGATGATTTGGTCGATCGATTCTCTAAACGGGCTTTGCCAGACCAACTGTTGCCGAGCATCAGTAGCGGGCAGCATGGCTAGATGTCTTTTGCCACCAAAGATAATCTCGGCTTGATCTACGAGGCTGCGGGCGATCGGGCTGAGTCCAATCAAGCCATCATCCCCGATACCTACCACCGACAACCAGTGCTTGTTCATGCGCTTGATTCCTTCTTGCTATGAGAAGATATTCTAGCGAGTAAGATCAATATGAACCAAGAAACTGCCGCAAACTTTGCAAAGCCCAAAATTATGAAAAAACTGTTGATGACTTGGGTGCTCAATGCCGCCTCTCTACCAATTACCGCATACCTAACCAATCAGTTGATTCCTAACGGCATGACTTTTACTGATGCTTCTGGAGCAGCGGTAGCGGCTTTTGCTTTGGCTACGGTGAATACTTTCATCAGGCCGGTTTTAAAATTTCTGACTTTTCCGCTGACTTTTTTTACTTTGGGTCTATCGGCGATCGGTCTTAACGTGGCCTCTTTGATGGCGGTTGATGCCTATGCGGAAGGTTTTAAAATTAATGGCTGGCAGTCAATCTTAGCGGGCACTTTGGGGGTTTCGATCGTCTCGACTGTTTTAAATATGCTATTCAACCGTAAAGACTAGACCGGAATCTTGATGCCAAAATCTTTATGTTTTATCGAGACATTCGATCGGCTATCCTGGATCTTTGGCATCTGTGATTTTTTGACTTGGTGCCTCAAACAAATACTTAGGAGTATACGGTGGAACGTACATTTATTGCCATCAAGCCTGATGGCGTGCAGCGCGGCCTGATTAGCGAAATTATCGGTCGGTTCGAGAAAAAAGGCTTCACCCTTGTAGGTATGAAGTTTATGATGGTTAGTCGGCAGTTAGCTGAGCAGCATTATGCTGTGCATAAAGAAAGACCTTTCTTTGCTGGTTTGGTAGATTTTATTATTTCGGCTCCGGTGGTGGCGATGGTTTGGGAGGGCGATGGGGTCGTAGCTTCTGCCCGTAAGATTATTGGTGCAACTAATCCTTTAACTTCTGAGCCTGGAACTATTCGGGGTGATTTGGGTGTGAGCATTGGCCGTAATTTAATTCATGGTTCTGATGCGGTGGAAACTGCTCAGCAGGAAGTTGCTCTGTGGTTTAAGCCTGAAGAGTTGTCTGATTGGAAGCCTACTGTTAATCCTTGGTTGTACGAATAGATTTCTGATTCCAGTAATTCTAAGATTCCTGGTGGTAAACCCGGAATGTGGGGGTTCTGACCCCCACGCCCCCCATTGAGGGGACGGAACGCCTCCCCTCAAACTCCCCTACGTAAGGGTTGATTTCGGGCATCCGGCGTTGTCTTTATTGATCAGATTAAAGTTAGGTCAACACCCGCAACTGCGCGACAACGCCAGTTGACTAGTCCGGATAAATTTGGAATTCTTGGGGGGATGAGGGTGATCCATGAACTCTAAAGAATCTTTTGTCCCGCTTTAACTAACTATTGATATTCAAATTGCTTTTTTTTTATTAAAAATATATTTACCAATGCTAGATACTAATGCTATTTTAGAGGCGCTGCGCCCTGTTAATGATCCTGAGCTACAGAAAAGCTTGGTAGAACTCAACATGATCCGTCAAGTAAAAATTACTGACGGTGTAGTGAGCTTTGATCTGGTTTTAACTACCCCGGCCTGTCCCCTGAAGGGAATTATTACCGATGACTGTCGGCGGGCGGTGACTAAATTAGAGGGCGTAAAATCAGTCGATATCAACGTGACCTCCGAAATTCCTGCTCAAAAAGCCATGGCCGATCGAGTTGGTATCGAAGGAGTCAAAAACATTATTGCGATCTCTAGCGGCAAGGGTGGTGTGGGTAAAAGTACCGTGTCTGCTAACGTGGCCGTGGCCTTAGCCCAGATGGGAGCCAAGGTGGGCTTGTTAGATGCCGATATTTATGGGCCAAATGCGCCGATTATGTTTGGCTTGGCGGGCACTCGGGCGGTGATGCCTCAAGGTGGGGGCTTAGAGCCACCAATCGCCCATGGGGTCAAGCTAATTTCTATGTCTTTCTTTGTAGACGCTGACCAGCCTTTGCCTTGGCGGGGCCCGATGTTAAACGGGGTCATTCGCCAGTTTATTTATGAAGTAGCTTGGGGCGAGTTAGATTATCTGATTGTGGATCTGCCACCAGGAACTGGTGATGCCCAGTTAACTTTGGCGCAGGCGGTGCCCATGGCTGGAGCCGTGATTGTGACTACGCCGCAGAACGTGGCGATCGCCGATGCTCGCAAAGGTTTACGGATGTTTGAGAAATTCACCACAATTTTGGGAGTAGTAGAGAATATGAGCTACTTTGTCCCACCTGATCAGCCAGATAAACAATACGATATCTTTGGTTCCGATGGTGGCAAAAAGCTGGCGGCGGAGTTGCAAATTCCTTTATTGGGCTGTATTCCCCTCGAAATTCCGGTGCGGGAAGGTGGCGATGCTGGTCAGCCGATCGTGATTTCGGCTCCTGATTCAGCGGCAGCTAAGGCTTTGGTGGCTGTGGCTCAATCGATCGCCGCTCGGGCAGCGGTGGTGGCTCTTTCTGACTAGTTTTAACTTTTGGAGGATTATGTTTTCACCCCCCACTAAAATTCAGTCTAGTAAAAATCGCTCTGGCCTGATTACCAAAATCACTGCCAAATATGGCAGAACTGATTGGGTGCTGCTATTACTTACCGTTGGCCTCACCTTTTTTGGCGGCATCATGATTCGCAGTACCGAGCTGAACCGCCCGGTGACAGATTGGTGGCAGCATTGGATATTGGGGGGATTTGGGTTAGTGCTGGCATTACTGATTACTCGCACTAATTATCAGAACTTGCTGCGGTTTCACTGGTATTTGTATGGTGCAAATATTGTGATGCTGGCGGCGGTGATGTTTCTGGGTTCTAGTGCTAAGGGTGCCCAGCGTTGGATCTATATCGGCCCATTTAATTTCCAGCCTTCGGAGTTTGCTAAAATCGCCCTGATTATTACTCTGGCCGCCGTGTTGCAACGGCGACAGGTCAAGTATTTATCGGAGTTTGTCAAAACTTTACTTATTACTATTCCACCTTGGCTGTTAGTGTTTATTCAGCCAGATTTAGGTAGTTCTTTGGTGTTTGGGGTAATTGCCCTCGGGATGCTGTACTGGGCAGGAGCTAATCCGGGGTGGTTAACGCTGCTGGCTTCACCGCTAGTTGCAGCTATTTTGTATGCGGTGTATCAGCCGCTGTGGGTTGCTTGGGCGGGGTTGATGGCAGTCATTGCTTGGCGCACTTTACCTTGGCCAAAAATTAGCTCATTAATCGCTTTGGGAATCAATGTGGGCTTTGGTTTTTTGGGTGCAGTGTTTTGGAATGTGTTGAAAGACTACCAAAAAGAGCGCTTAATCATGTTTCTTGACCCCGAAAAAGATGCCCTAGGAGCCGGGTATCACTTGATTCAGTCGCGGATTGCGATCGGGGCTGGGGGCTTTTGGGGACAGGGTATTACCCAAGGTACTCAAACTCAGCTCAATTTTATTCCAGAGCAGCACACCGATTTTATTTTCTCGGCGATCGGGGAAGAATGTGGCTTTTTTGGTTGTTTTTTGCTGATTTTTACTTTTTGGTATCTGTGCTGGCGAATCTTAAAGATTGCCAATACTTCTAGAGATAACTTTGGCTCGCTGCTAGTAATTGGCATTCTCTCAATGATTGTGTTTCAGGTGGTGGTGAATATTGGTATGAATGTGGGAATTGCGCCGGTGACAGGGATTCCGTTGCCCTGGGTTAGCTATGGTCGATCGGCTCTGTTAAAGAACTTTATTTCGATCGGTATTATTGAATCAGTTGCTGCCGCCCGACGTACCAGTCGTCGCTAAGATGTATAGCTCATTGAAACGTTCAGTTTATTAAAACTTTAAATAGTGCATCAATTTACCTAAAACTGCACCGCTAATACCTAATCGGCGCTGGAAATCACCTAAATCACGATATGCACCATTGTTTTGTCGATCGATCACCACTAACTCGATCAACTCCATATCCATCCCCGGAATCTGCCTCAACTCCGGCAAGCTAGCAACACTCGGATTACACAGCACCATCTGTAACTCTGGCACCCGATATTGAAAGCTCAGCACCAAACTCCAAGCCTGAATGCGCTGTACCGGCATTCCCAAAGCTGCGGCGAGGTCTTCGATCGAATACAGCTCTAACCCGGCCTGCTGCAAACCCACTAAGGCTCTGGCTTGATGAATAGACAATCCTGGTAAGCGCAGCCAGTCATCGATCGTTGCTGAGTTCACATCAATGCAGATCCCTAGTTCGGCAGCGATCGGCAGTTCAGCCAAAGAGCCAAAGCGGTAATAGGGGTCGTTAGCCATCTTCTGGCGGGCAAATAGAGACATGGTTAGCTGTAATATATTTGGGTTTCTGGCTACTCTGGGCTGTTTAAAAGATTTATTGAAACTGAACTCTATAGGAAATGTGGCGATCGCTACCTGTAAGATAGCTAAAGTTGTTACAATGCTTTACAAGCTTACCTACTGCGGATCTCCATGAATACTGCTTACCAATCTCAGCCACCTCTGACAGAAGTAGAATCCATAGAGGTCAAAGCCATTCCAATTAGTGCCCATGAGCAATGGGCAGACAGCGATGTTGTTGATACATCTTGGCGCAATTATGACCCCGAGATAATTGGCGAATATTATCGATCGCGCTGGTGGGAAGTGTGGAGCAGAACAGTTTCGATCTTTTTGCCCATGATCATTTTTGCACTAAATATTTGGTGGGATAAAACCTGGGGTAAGCTGACCAAAAATCAGGCTAAACGCGCAGTGCAGATGCGCAAACTGCTTACCAAGCTCGGCCCAGCCTATATCAAAATTGGTCAAGCACTCTCTACTCGTCCTGACTTGGTACCTCCCACTTATTTAGAAGAATTGACCCGGCTGCAAGATAAAATTCCGCCGTTCCCCAACGAGATTGCCTTCCGGTTTATCGAAGAAGGTTTGGGTGATAGCCCCTACTACATATATGACGAGATTAGTTCTGAGCCGATCGCTGCGGCCTCTTTAGGACAAGTTTATAAAGGCAAACTAAAAACTGGTGAAACTGTCGCCATCAAAGTACAGCGGCCTGGATTGGTCGAAAACATTGCACTGGATCTCTACGTCATGCGCGGGCTGTGTCAGTGGGCACAAAATACCTTTAAGCAAATTCGCAGTAACCTAGTGGCAATCACCGATGAGTTTGCTACCCGCATTTTTGAAGAAATGGATTATGAAAATGAAGGTCGCAACGCCGAAAGATTTGCGACTCTCTACGGTAATTTTGAAGATATCTATGTGCCCAAAATCTATTGGGACTACACCTCTCGCCGGGTTCTGACCATGGAGTGGATCGAAGGTGTCAAGCTGACTGACATGCAGGCCGTAATGGCCAACGGCATTGATGCTGCCTATTTAGTTGAAGTAGGTGTGCAATGCTCTTTGCGTCAGTTGTTAGACCATGGTTTTTTCCATGCCGATCCTCATCCCGGCAACCTGTTAGCGATGCACAATGGTAAGCTGGCCTACCTAGATTTTGGGATGATGAGCCAAGTGAAGGACTATCAGCGCTATGGTTTGTTGGAGGCGATCGTCCACCTCATTAACCGAGACTTTGATGGCTTGGCCAAAGACTTCGTAAAATTGGAGTTTCTGACCCCAGATACCGATCTCACCCCAATTATCCCGGCCTTTAGCGCTGTTTTTAACGGCAGCATGGGCACCAGCGGCACTAATGTAGCAGAACTAGATTTCAAAAGTATTACCGACCAGTTATCGGGAGTGATGTACGAATATCCTTTCCAGGTGCCCGCTTACTACGCCCTGATTTTAAGATCGCTGGTCACTCTGGAAGGAATTGCGGTGGTGGTTGATCCAGAATTTAAAGTGATGAGCAAAGCTTACCCATATGTAGCAAAACGTCTGTTGACTGACGCGGCTCCTGAGCTACGCGCTTCGCTGCAAGATTTACTATTTAAAGATGGGTATTTCCGCTGGAATCGGCTAGAGAATCTGCTGAATAACGCTCGGGGTAACGAAGAATATGATTTGAACCTGGTTTTGAATCAGGCGATCGATTTTCTGTTATCCGATCGGGGTGCCTACATTCGAGATCAGTTAGCTGACGAAATTGTGCGGGGCTTAGATGGCTTGGGTCAATCCACTTGGGATCGTTTAACGGCGCGTATTCAAGGTCAACGCCTGGTCAATGCCGATCCGTCCACAACTTCAGCGATCAGTACTTTGGGGCATATCCAAAGAATTTGGGGCATTTTACGAGAAACCAAGGGCTTCGATCCGATGACTATTCTGCCGATTATCCCGCAGATTTTGACTAAATCTGAAACTCAAAGTTTGGGTCGGCGCATTGCCGGTGGCTTAGCACAGAAGTTTGCGGCTCGTCTAATTCGGGAAGTGCTACTGCAAGATATGCCTGCTGAAGCGGCAAAGCCCTTGGCCTTACCTAATCGATAGAAGCCTGTATAAACATCAATCAATACATCAAAAAAAGCCCCAGAGATATTTCTGGGGCTTTTTTCTATTAAACAACTTTGCTCGGATGCAACGCAATAGGTGGATCTAACTCCAGCTTGGCTAGCAGTCTAGGATCGGGCGTGTATCCATCAACTAGTTTTTGGAGCTGCCTAACAATTCCGGTGGTGTCACCGGCTTGAGATGCTTGGAACAACACTTGGAGCATGGGTTCTAGCTCCGTCCAAGTAAACTTTTTCTCATAGGCAGAATAAATTTTAGGATGACGAGTAGGAGAGATATTATCTCCATCAATCAATAGCTCTTCGTAGAGTTTTTCGCCCGGTCGTAGCCCGCTAATTTCGATTTTGATATCTTTACCAGGAACTAAGCCACTCAGGCGAATCATTTGTTCTGCCAGATCATAAATTCTGACTGGTTCACCCATTTCTAGTAGAAATACATCGCCACCAGTAGCCATTGCACCTGCTTGAATTACCAAGCGCACTGCTTCCGGGATAGACATGAAATAACGAGTTACTTCAGGGTGGGTAACTGTAATTGCCTGGCCAGTCGCAATTAAATTACGGAAATGTGGCACTACTGAACCGCTGCTATCTAGCACGTTACCAAATCGTACAATGCCAAACCGAGTCGGGCAATTTGGTTGATCGGCCAGAGCTTGAATCGAAAGCTCTGCACAGCGCTTGCTAGCTCCCATCACATTGGTTGGACGAACCGCTTTATCGGTAGAAATCAACACAAAGTTAGACACGTTGGCTTCGATCGCGCATTGAGCAGCAGCTAAAGTACCTAAAACATTATTCCGCACTCCCTGAGAGGGATTTGCTTCTACTAATGGCACATGCTTATAGGCCGCAGCATGATAAACAGTTTCTACTCGATGTTGAATCAGAGCCTCGGTCAAATAAGCTTTATCGGTGACATTGCCCAGGTAAGCATGGCGAGGGATGTTGGGATAGGCTTTGGCCAACTCCATATCAATGCTATACAGTGCAAATTCACTCAGCTCATACAAGACCAAACAAGTAGGGTCTAGCTTGGCAATCTGCCGACAGAGTTCAGAGCCGATCGAGCCACCAGCCCCCGATACCAAAACGCTTTTGCCAGTGATATTGACGCTTAGCAAAGCTGGTTCGGGCAAGATCTCCTCGCGACCCAGCAAGTCGGCGACTTCTACTTTCCGAATAGTACTCAAAGAAACTTTGTTGGTTAAAATTTCGGTGAGGGTCGGCACTGTTTTGATAGTGATCGGCAGGTCTTGGAGTCGATCGATCAACTTTTTCCGCTCGGCCTTCGACATTGAAGGAATAGCCAAAATTAAGGTAGTGACATCTACTTCGTTAATCAATGCTCCGATTTGTTTGGGTGAATAAATACGATAGCCCCGCAGCACCTGATTATGTAGCTCTGAGTTATCATCGATAAATGCGACCACTCGGTATCCCGGCTCGTGCTTAAGGGTTTCGACTAACTGCACTCCTGCGCTGCCAGCACCATAGACCAAAACATATTCCAAAGAGCGACCGTCGGGGCGCTGACGATGAATGGAAGTAATCGAGTAGCGAATTAATAATCGAGCAGCCACCACCAAGATCAATGTTAATAATCCATCGATGACTAGAGCTGTTTTAGATACTGGCCAAACTCCCAATTGAAAAGAGAATAATATCCAAATTCCAGAACTAAGTGCAGTGGCTCTGGCGATCGCTCCCAGAAACTCTAAGCCGGTGTAACGCAAAATTGGCTTGTAGATACCAAGTAACCTGAAAATTGCTAATTTGAGTACCACAAATGCCAAAATATTTGGCCAATGTGTCAATAGCAACTGTAGCCCTGAAAGTGTAAAACGAAATCTGATACTAAAAGCTAAAAAAATAGCCAGTAAAAAAACGATGCTATCAGCAGTAATAAGTAGCCATCGCTTGTGGTTTCGAGATAGAGACTCATAGGCACTCAATAGTCTACTGACTAACTTTCGCTTCATAAAAATTCGTACTTTTTTTGAATGAGGAATGAATGTGTCTTTTGATAATGGGAGTTTACTACCCCCATTATATGGCTAGACCTCAGCATATCAAGCCTTTCAGCGCGTAACATAAAATATTTCAATGCTTGCAGTTCTGCTTGAGATCAAATGCTTAACCTACTACTCCCTAGAGTTCCATAGCCTGAGCTGAAATCTAGCCAAGATAAACGTTGTGAGCAATAGAAAAGTCGTAGCCGCTGCTCCATAGCCAAAGTCTAAGCGAGCAAATGCCCGATCGTAGACATAATAAACTAACAAGTTTGTAGAATTTAGTGGCCCACCACCAGTCACAGCAAAGACTTGCTCGAAGCTCCGCAAACTAAAAATACCAGTAGTAACCAAAGCTAGTACTAAAGTTGGACGAATACCAGGTAAAGTAATATGCCAAAACTGCTGTCCAAAGCTTGCGCCATCTAGCGCAGCCGCCTCATAGCGGTTAGCAGGAATAGTTTGTAAACCCGCTAAAAAAGACACTAAATTAAAGCCAATCTGCTGCCAGCTACTTAACAAGATGATTACCGGCATAGCCCAAGTGGTGCTGCTGAGCCACTCGATCGGCAGCAATCCTAAACTCTGCAACAAAGCATTGATCGCACCATCGGTCTGAAACAGCCAGCGAAAGCCTAATCCGGCGGCAACTAAAGAAATAATGGCCGGTAAGAAATACATGGTGCGCAGCAGACCTCGACCAATAAGTAAGCTTTCGATACCTACTGCTACAGCTAGGGGGATCATGGTGCCAAAAAACACCGTAAATACAGAGAAATATAGCGTATTGCCCAGCACCTGCCAAAAATCTGCCGCCAAAAACAGCCGGAGGTAATTATTAAAGCCCACCCATCGAACTCCGCCCAGGGTAAAGCTGCCGCTGGTAAAACTCAGGTAAACGGTATAGAGCAGAGGAAATAGCAGAAAAATTGTCAAGAACCCTAGAGCAGGCAACAAAAATAGTCCGGCGATGCCGATTTCGGTCAAAACAGGTGAACCTGTTTGCAGTCGATGAGTTTTAGCCGCCATGAGTTCTGTGAATATGAATTATGAGTACTTTTGTTACAGAATTTATATTAATCCCAAAGAGAAAATAAAGAATATGGAGTTATTTGAACTTTTGCATTTAGCATATCAGCAGTGAAGGTTCCACCTCCATTAATTAGTTAGCTTTTCTTACAATCGGCTAAGGTGCAGGCGGTGTATCGATACCTCACTGTCTCACCTCGATTTTTTTAAACTAATTCTTAAGAATTCCAACTTTTTCCGTCAAGTACTGTAGCTAAGGCTACAGTATTCACCTTAGGGCACTTTATAGATTAGCCAACATCTGCCCCAGGAGAAAAATGAAAATAGCGGTAGTAAAAGAGTCGGCAGCCGATGAACGGCGGGTGGCTTTAATTCCGGATGCTGTTAGTCGCCTCGTTAAACAGCACCTAGAAGTATGGTTAGAGTCGGGGGCGGGCGATCGAACTTTTCACAGTGATGAAGCTTACTCCATAGCGGGCGCACATGTGGTTCATGACCCAGCTCATTTGTGGCATACGGTAGATGTACTGCTAAAAGTAGGCACCATGCAGCTTCAGGAAGTCGATCGGCTGCGTAGCGGTCAGATTGTGATCGGCTTTTTGAATCCGCTGAACCATCCGGAGTTAATCCAAAAACTGGCGGAAAAAGGCGTTACGGCTTTTGCCATGGAAATGATCCCCCGCACCACCCGTGCCCAGGTGATGGATGCTCTGTCTTCTCAGGCTTCAATTTCAGGTTACAAAGCAGTGTTGATGGGGGCAGCCGCTCTGCCTAAGTATTTGCCAATGTTAACCACGGCAGCAGGGACGATCGCTCCGGCCAAGGTTTTTGTAATCGGTGCTGGGGTGGCTGGTTTACAGGCGATCGCCACCGCGCGGAGATTGGGAGCCATGGTCGAAGCTTTTGACATCCGCCCTCAAGTAAAAGAAGAAATCCAGAGTTTGGGTGCCAAGTTTGTGGAAGTGCCCTTAGAAGAAGAAACAGTAGCTGATAACGGCTATGCCAAAGAAGTCTCCGATCGCACCAAGGAACTAACCCAGCAAACCATCGCCAAACACGTGCACAGTGCCGATTTAATTATTACCACTGCTCAAATTCCTGGTCGTCCGGCACCGATGATGATCAATGCCGAGATGGTGTCTCAGATGCAGCCCGGATCGGTAATTGTAGATTTGGCTGGAGAAACCGGTGGCAACTGCGCTTACACCGAACTGGGCAAAACCGTGGTGCATCACAACGTCACCATTATCGGAGCAATGAATTTGCCTTCTTCTGCGCCAGTACATGCCAGTCAGCTTTATTCCAAGAATGTCAGTGCTTTGCTGCAACTGCTCTCTAAAGACGGTGAAATCAACCTAGATTTTGAGGATGACATTATCAATAGTGCTTGTGTGACCCATGCTGGTCAAATTCGCAACGCCCGGATTCAAGAACTTGTGAAAAATCTGCAACCAGTAGCCACCTAAGAGGTTTAAAACTATGTCCGCAGCCATTATTACTGCTGTTTTTATCTTTACTTTGGCCACCTTGGCTGGAGCAGAAGTAATCAATAAAGTACCGCCAACTCTACATACCCCTTTGATGTCGGGAGCCAATGCGGTTTCTGGGATCGCTTTGATTGGGGCGATTTTGGTCGCTGGTGGTCGAGATCTGTCTACTGCTAGCATTTTGGGCTTTATTGCCATTGTTCTAGCCACGATTAACGTGGTGGGTGGCTTTTTGGTAACTGACCGAATGCTACAAATGTTCAAGAAAAAGGCCGTATAGCACCAGAGATTTTTATGAACGAAATGATTACTAGTGGGATCGAAGTGAGCTACCTAGTGGCCACCATCCTATTTTTCCTGGGTTTGAAGTATTTGGGTTCACCGGCAACGGCTCGTAAGGGCAATGCGATCGCGGCGGCTGGAATGCTGTTGGCGATCGTGGCCACTCTTTTTTATCAACAAGTTTTGAACTATTCGCTAATTTTGGCGGGTATTGGGGTGGGCAGTGCGATCGGAGCGATCGGCGCTTACCGAGTGGCCATGACTTCGATGCCGCAGATGGTGGGTTTGTTAAATGGTCTGGGCGGCGGCGCTTCGACTCTGATTGCGGTGGGAGAATTTTGGCGATTGATGGATGCCGGTTTGCTGCCATCGATGGACAATCGCATCACCACGGTTTTGAGTATTCTGATTGGGGGCATTACTCTTACTGGTAGTTTGGTGGCTTTCGCTAAGCTACAAGAACTGATTTCGGGTTCGCCGATTACTTTTGCTTTCCAGCAGGCTCTGAACTTTTTGTTGTTCGGCGGGTTTGTGGCGGGCAGCGTATTGTTGGTGCTTGATCCCAGCAATATGCCCTTGTTTTTGGGCTTAACCGGGATCTCCTTGCTATTAGGAGTTCTATTGGTGATTCCGATCGGTGGTGCAGATATGCCCGTAGTAATTTCGCTGCTGAACTCTTTTTCGGGGATTGCAGCTAGTGCAGCGGGCTTCGTGTTGATGAACAACATGCTGATTGTGGCCGGTGCCTTAGTTGGAGCCTCGGGAATTATCTTGACTCAAATTATGTGTAAGGGCATGAACCGCACCTTAACTAGCGTGATTTTTGGAGCCTTTGGTAGTAGCGGTGTCAGCGCTGCTGGCGGTCATCAGAGCAGTAATGGTGAACAAGTAACTCGCAGCATCGATCCGGAAGAATGCGCCATGATGTTGGGCTATGCTCGATCGGTGGTAATTGTGCCCGGTTATGGCATGGCGGTAGCCCAGGCGCAACATGCCGTAAGAGAACTAGCTGACCAACTTACTCGTTTGGGTGTGGAAGTTAAATATGCCATTCACCCGGTGGCCGGTCGGATGCCGGGACATATGAATGTGCTGTTGGCTGAAGCCAATGTGCCATATCCACAGCTTCATGATATGGATGATGTGAATCCCCAGTTTCCAGAAACCGATGTGGCTCTGGTGATTGGTGCTAATGATGTGGTGAACCCGGCAGCCCGCAGTGATAAGAATAGCCCGATCTATGGAATGCCAATTTTAGAAGTCGATCGAGCGAAACATACGATCGTGATCAAGCGCGGCATGAGCGCTGGGTTTGCGGGAGTAGAAAATGAGCTGTTCTTTCAAGATAAAACCATGATGCTCTTTGGCAGTGCCAAAGATATGGTAAATAAATTGGTTGCGGAAGTTAAACAATTGTAGTCTCAGAGACATCTTTTCGCCTTGTCCCTACTCCATTAGGAGTGGGGATTTTGCTGTTAATATCTATATAGTGGGTTTTTTAATGTGGGGAATAAAAATAGTGAAGCAATATTTGCTGTCGATGGCTAGCTATTGCCAATGGCAACGCTATGCAAATGACTTTGCTAAGTGCAAGTCGCCAAAAGCGATCGGTGGATGGCTGGTCTTGTTAGTTGCGGTTGCCATGCTCTCGGGATGTACCACTTCGGGCAAAGTGGCTGACTGCGAGACCTTTGTGAAAACAAATCGCCAAGTGGATGCTTACTTTGCTAAGAATTCTACCGATGGGGCTGCTTTGGGTAAGAAGAAGTTTAATGGTGTAGAAGAGCAAAAAAAACTAGCCAAAGAATATCTTACGTTTTTTCTGCAATCGGCAGAAACTAGTAGTAAGGCAATCGCTGCCATTCAGGGAATGTCCATAAAAGATGAGCAGTTAAAAACACTACAAACCGAATATTTAGGTATTACCAAAAAAACCAAAGAGGCGATCGATCGGTTAGCAGTTATTTCGGCGGAACAAAACACCAGCCCAATCACTGATGCCATTGTGAAAGACCCCAAGCTAGATGTAAAGTTGGTAGCAAAATCTAAGCAGTTAGATGACGATTTTCAAGAAAAAGTAAAGGTTTTGCAGGAATTAGGTGAAGAAGAAAGCAAGGTAATTAATAAGGTAAATGCTTATTGTGGTCAGCCTGCACCAGGCGGTGCTCCCGCTCCTACCAAATAATTCAAAATTCTATGACAAAGATTGCGATCGTTGGTGGCGGAGCCGCAGGTTTCTTTGCGGCAATTACTGCCGCTGAGCGCCATCCCCAAACTCAAATCACGCTAATTGAAGCTGCTGCTCAGCCTTTGGGCAAAGTAAAAATCTCCGGTGGCGGTCGCTGCAATGTGACCCATGCCTGTTTTGATCCAGCGACGTTGGTGCAATTCTATCCCCGTGGGCAACAAGCTTTGCGAGGAGCTTTTAGTCGTTTTCAGCCTCAGGATACGGTAGCTTGGTTTGCCCAGCGGGGGGTACAGCTCAAAACCGAAGCTGATGGCCGCATGTTTCCAGTGACCGATCGATCTCAAACGATCATTGATTGCTTAGTTCGCGCTGCTGAAGATGCCGGAGTGAAGATCTGGACGGGTACTACGATTACCAATCTTGCTAAAACTCCCAATGGCTTTCTACTAAGCAGTAGAACTGGTGCCGATTGGGAGTTCGATCGATTGCTTTTGGCCACCGGCAGCAATGCCACGGGTTATCGCTGGGCAAAGGAGCTAGGACATACCATTGAGCCGATCGTTCCTTCGTTGTTTACTTTAAAAATCACTGACCCACGTTTGGCTGATTTGGCTGGGGTGGCGGTGAAAACAGCCAAAGTGAGTTTGGTGGGAGCGAGTTTAGTGGGCGATAAAAAACTTACCCAAACTGGTCCGGTGTTAATTACCCATTGGGGCTTGAGTGGCCCAGCTACTTTGAAACTTTCAGCTTGGGCAGCGCGGTTTTTGCATGATCAGGGATATCGGGGACAGTTGCTGGTAAATTGGTTGCCAGAATTTACGGCTGATAAGTTGCGCAGTACAATATTGGCGGTGAAGACTCAGATGCCCCAGAAGGCGATTCATAGTAACTGTCCGGTGTTGCTGCCTCAAAGGCTATGGGTGTCGCTGTTAAATTACTGTGAGATTGATGGTTTGTGGGCGGGTTTGTCCAATAAAAAGCTCGATCGATTGCTGCAAGAACTTCAGCGCGGTACTTTCCAGGTCAATGGCAAAAGTCCGTTTAAGGAAGAGTTTGTAACCTGT
>JAAFHZ010000005.1 GCA_013297675.1 Synechococcales cyanobacterium bin59.metabat.ball.084
GCTAGCAAATACGACTGCGACAGCAAAGCTTTTAGTGGTCAATCGATCGCCCGCGATGCTTTTGTAGATGGCTTAAAGTCTTGCTTAAACAAGGTAGAACCACTGGTAGCTAAAGGTACCGAACAAGTTTCTGCCGAAGAGCTAGACACCCTCCGTCGCCTCACTCAAGAATTTCGCGCGGAACTGAGCAACATTGATACTCGCATTGAAAAAGTTCAACAGCGTACCGCTTTGGCTCAAACCAGCCAATTTTCTACCACCACGAAGCTAAAAGGTGAAGTAATTGTTGGCTTGAATGCGGTGCTTGCTGGTGGTGCTCCTGGTAGCAATGCCACTGTAAGCAATCGTGCTCGTCTGCTGCTAGAAAGTACTTTTACGGGTAAAGATAAGCTCTACACTCGTTTAGCAGCTCAAAACAATCTTGCTGGTTACGGTGCGCTCAGAAACGATGGTAATCCAACTGGAATTCCTGCAAACAATGCCAGCCAAGTTGCTTTTGGACCTAGTGCAAACAACTCCTTTGCTCTAGACTGGTTGGCTTATCAGTTCCCAGTGGGCAATGCCACTGTTTATGCTGGAGCGGTTAATGGTATTCACTCCGACTACGCTGAAACTCACAATCCTTATTTCCAAGACTTTACTGGTGGTAGTGGTGCAATTTCTTCCTTAGCTGAAGAAAACCCCATTTACAAAATTGGTGGTGGTACTGGGTTGGGTGTAACTGTTCCTTTGAATGGTGCTAATACTGGCATTGGTTTAGATTCTATTAACCTCAGCTACTTTGCCGGTGCTTCTGGAGCTAATAGTCCTGCTAATGGCAACGGTATTTTTGGTGGTCGTAACTCCATCCTGGCGCAGGTTAATTTCAAGCCCTCGGAAAAATTTGATTTTGGTCTGGCTTATGTAAGTGCTTACAATGCTGGTGGCGCTATTTATGACTTTGGTGCTGGAGCACCAGGAATTGTCGGCACTAGCCTAACCGCTCAAAATAGCAACTCCTACGGTGCTTCTGCCTCTTACAAGGTAAGTGACAATTTCACTTTGAATGGTTATTTGACTAGTACATCGGCTACTGGTACACCGATCGGCAATGCCAACATTCTTACCTATGGTGTTGGTGCAGCATTCCCTAATATCGGCCAACCTGGTAACTTGTTGGGTTTCTTTGTCGGCCAGCCTCCTACTGTCACTAATGCGACTGGTAGTGCAAGCAGCGCTTATCACATAGAAAGTTTCTACAAGTACAAGCTCAATGACAACATTTCGATCACTCCTGGTTTGATCTACTTAACCAATCCCAACCAAGTAGGTACTGGAAATGAGGGTGCTTTGTTAGGTACTGTGCGGACAACTTTCACGTTCTAAAAAATTAATTATTAGATTGCAAGCGGCCAACTGGCCGCTTTTTTGTTGCCAAAATCTTAAGATTACTGCCGATCGACCGTCATTTTGGGGGGATCGCGTTAACCTGTAACAGCAAACAGCCAGAACAACCCCAGATTTTTATGACTCTACAAAGCTTTGGTGTCATCGGCCTCGCCGTTATGGGCGAAAATATCGCGCTAAACGTAGAGCGCAACGGCTTTCCGATTTCCGTTTACAATCGCTCCAAAGACAAAACCGAGAGCTTCATGCAAAACCGTGCTCCCGGTAAAAATGTCCATCCAGCATATTCGATCGAAGACTTCGTTAGCAGCCTTGCCCAACCTCGCCTCATTTTGTTGATGGTGCAAGCTGGCGACCCAGTAGATAAAGTAATTCAACAGCTCAAACCCCTACTTGCTAAAGGCGACACCATCATTGATGGCGGTAACTCATTGTTTGGTGACACCGCCCGTCGCGCCACCGAACTAGAAAGCATGGGCTTAACCTTCATTGGCATGGGAGTCAGCGGCGGCGAAGAAGGCGCATTAAATGGTCCTAGCTTGATGCCGGGAGGAACCAAGGCTGCCTATGACAACCTAGAACCAATCCTGAAGAAAATTGCTGCCCAAGTTGACGATGGCCCCTGCGTTACCTATATTGGCCCCGCTGGCGCAGGCCACTACGTGAAAATGGTCCATAACGGGATCGAATATGGCGATATGCAGCTTATTGCCGAAGCTTATGATTTGCTGAAAAATGTCTTGGGTTTAAATCATCAAGAGCTGCGCCAGGTGTTCACTGATTGGAACAAAACTGCCGAGTTAAATTCCTTCTTAATTGAAATCACTGCTGATATTTTCCGCAAGATTGATCCAGAAACTCAGCAGCCTCTGGTAGAGCTGATTATGGATGCCGCTGGTCAAAAAGGCACTGGTCGCTGGACAGTTCAAAGCGCTTTAGAACTTGGTGTCCCTATTCCCACCATCATCGCCGCCGTAAATGCCCGGATTATGTCTAGCTATAAGAACGAGCGGGTCGCTGCTGCGGAAATTTTGAGCGGACCGACAGAAAAATTCACTGGTGACAAAGCTACCTTTATTAATCAGGTGCGCGATGCTCTGTATTGCTCGAAAATTTGCTCCTACGCTCAGGGGATGGCTTTGTTGAGAGCGGCTTCTCTATCTGAAAAATACGATCTGAATCTGGGTGAAATTGCCCGCATTTGGAAAGGCGGCTGTATTATTCGGGCAGGCTTTTTGGATAGCATCAAAAAGGCTTTCGACCAAAATCCAGCGCTGCCTAACTTATTGTTGGCTCCTGAATTTAAACAAACTATCCTCGATCGACAGGCAGCTTGGCGAGAAGTTTTGATTCAGGCAGCACGTTTAGGAATTGCCGTTCCGGCGTTTAGCGCTTCTCTGGACTACTTCGACAGCTACCGTCGCACCAATTTGCCCCAAAATCTCACTCAGGCGCAGCGAGATTATTTTGGTGCCCACACTTATGAGCGCACTGACAAGCCCAATTCTTTTAACACCACTGATGCCAAAGACGCTCAGAAGTTCCATACTGAATGGCCTCAAGTTTAGGATTCGGATGTGGTGATCGATGATTGCACCAGATTTTAATCGAGAAGAAATCTCCTGATAACACAAATGGCGCTCCGTAAAAAATTGATCTAAAAAATATCGCTGTACTTTTTAGGTACAGCGATATTTTTTGGAAGTAGAACTAGCTATACTGCTTGGCACAGCTTATCAGCCAAGTCAGTTTCCTGTGTTTCCATCTCTTGGATAGCTTGTTGGATCACAGCCCGACCATCTTGATTGATGGCGTATTCCATGAGCCACTGTTGGGCGGTGTTGCCTCGGTTCAAGATTTTCTGTAGAGGAGTTAAGAAGCACTTAAAGCCATGCTCTTTAGCGATCGAACCTGCCCCCACATATAGCTCTTCAATCCAATCAGAGGCAGTGATCGATCGACCATCTTGCCAGTGCTGCAAAGTGGCACCCAGGCTATTTTTGGCTACTGCGGACTCGTTAGCATCGCTAATTGCCACCAGTTCTTCTGGTGTGAACTTGCTGCAAATCAATGGATCTAGATCGGGGTTTGCCATGAGCTGCCAAATTCGAGCTTCTAACAAAGCAGTGACTGCTAATAGAGCCACCGGATCGGTGATGAGGTCACAGATGCGTAGCTCCAGGCGATTGATATCGTAGGGGCGGCGATCGCCGTTGGGACGCACCGATGACCAGAGGTGGCGTACATTCTGCATGGTGCCTAACTGAAGCTGTTGCTCTGTCCAATCAATAAAGTGCTGGTGACTGGTGAATAGCGGCACCTGAGCGGGAGTCTTGGGAAACATGCCCCAGCGAGTGGAGTGATAGCCGGTCGGTACGGCATTTAGGAAGGGCGAAGCAGCGCTGAGTGCCAAGTATAAAGGTGCTTCTAGCCGCACCAATCGACAGGCTTTGATCAGCATTTCGGGTTCAGCAATGCCCACGTTGATATGAACACTGGCGGTGACTACCTTGGTGCCGTAGGTCTGTTCGATAAAGGTATGGTAAGGATGGCTGGGGTCGGAGCGGTGGAATTCGTTGTGGCCGCCCAAAGATAAGGTGCTACCCGGAATGAGGGTATAGCCGCCGTTTTTGCTCAGATATTCTCGCAGTTTGCGGCGAGGTTGAAGCAGGGCACAGAGTAGTCGATCGTAGTCTCTAAATGGGTCAGTGGCATATTCTACGTTGCGGCTATCTGGCTCGGTCATATAGCCATCTAGGTCAGCGGCAATTTTGTTGGCCATGCCCACAATGTCACCCTCGGGAGTGCCGGTGTAAACTTCGATCTCGAAACCTTTGGTTAGTAACACGGCAAAACTCCAAATACAGGACAAGGGAGTTGATCCCCATACTCATCATAAACGACTGGATGAAGTTATGTAACTAGTTTGTCGATGGTGGTGGCCGATCGCTTCGCTTGTACCAAAGGCGATTAAAAGTTATGCAGCAATAGCTTTAGGTTCTGGTAAAGATTCTCCATTGGCTTCATAAGCAAGCATCAATGATTCTAAGGCTTCCACACCATTACTCACTGCCATCTCATAGGTGTCGCCATGGGTACGCCATTTTTGACCAGGGAAATCTGGAAAGCTCACCAAATAGCAATCATCTTCCTCAGACCAAGCGATCATCATTTCATACTTCATCTTCGTCGATTTCATGATCTTCCTCCTGTTCTATAGCTTGTTTGACTTCTTGAATTGCCAGACTCACTTCTTTTTCTTGATAGCGTTTAGCATCAGCACTGTCCTGTCCAGAAACCGTTAACTTACCAAGGTAATAGGGATGAGTCCAGTTAGTGTGGCTGCCCTTTCCGGCTATCTCAGTAAAGCCAGACTTCCGTAGAATTTGCTTTAATTCGCGAATCTTTTTTGGCATGGCATTTACTCAAGCCTGTCACTCTTTGCCTATTTTAGACTTTTTCCGTGCATTGGCACCTGTTTAGGGTAAATCGATCAGAGACAAATTTGGCGCTTCTTGAGATCTATGAATCCCCTGATCAGAAGTTCGACTTCTGTCTTAGTATCAAAGTCTCAGAAGTTCATCTATACTTAGGAGTCTTCTGCTGCTGTCGATCGATCCCATGACTCAAAACGATTTTCTCGCTATCCTCAATGCCTCGCAGCGCCAAGCTGTGGAGCATTACTGTGGAGCCTTGTTGGTCGTGGCCGGTGCTGGATCGGGCAAGACCCGCGCTCTCACTTATCGGATAGCCAACCTGATTTTGAAGCATCGGGTTGACCCAGAACACATCTTGGCTGTTACCTTCACCAACAAAGCCGCTAAGGAAATGAAGGAGCGGGTGGAAGTTTTGTTTGCTCAGCAGTACGCCCTAGAGAAATTTCAGAAGCCACTGAGTGCTTTAGCGCCGGTAGAGCAGACCAAAATTAAGTCTCATATTTACAAAACCTACATCAAACAGATGTGGGTGGGGACTTTTCATAGTTTGTTGGGTCGCATCTTGCGCTTCGATATTGATAAATATACTGACGAAAAAGGTCGCAAATGGCAGCGAAATTTCTCGATTTTTGATGATAGCGATTGCCAGGGGGCGATTAAGCAGATTGTCACCAAAATGATGAACTTAGATGATAAGAAATTCGAGCCACGCGCAGTGCGCTATGCCATTAGTAATGCTAAGAACTTGAGCCTTTCTCCGGCAGAATATGCGGCTGAAAATAAAGATTACCGGGGGCGGGTGATTGCGGAGGTCTATGATGCTTACCAAGAATTTTTGAGCCAGAATAACGCGCTAGATTTTGATGATATGTTGCTGGTGCCGGTGCGGTTGTTTCAACAGAATGCTCAGTTGTTAAGTTATTGGCACCAAAAATTCCGGCATATTTTAGTAGATGAATATCAAGATACTAACCGGACTCAGTATCAATTAATTCAGCTTCTGACCACTAATGGTATTGACAGCAAATTATTTGATGCCTGGGAAAATCGATCGACCTTTGTAGTGGGTGATGCCGACCAATCTATTTACTCTTTTCGGATGGCGGATTTCACTATTTTGATGAACTTCCAGACAGACTTTGGAGATAGTTTACCCGATGAAAGAACCAGCACTATGGTTAAGTTAGAGGAAAACTATCGATCGACTGAAAATATTTTGAGCGCAGCCAATGAGTTAATTCAGAACAATACCCAGCGGATTGATAAAATCCTGAAAGCTACTCGATCGGCAGGGGAACCGATTTTTCTGTATCAGGCAGATAATGAGTTGGCGGAAGCTGATTTTGTTTTAAACAAAGTCCAGGAACAGATCCGCGAGAATTCTGAAATTGCCTATAGCAGCTTTGCGGTGCTGTATCGGACTAATGCTCAGTCGCGACCGATCGAAGATGCTTTTGTGCGGGCGGGGATTCCCTACAAAATTGTCGGTGGGCTGCGGTTCTATGATCGGCGTGAAATTAAAGATGTAGTGGCTTATTTGCGGGTGCTGAATAACCCCGAAGATACAGTAAGTATGCTGCGGGTAATCAATACGCCTCGGCGGGGAGTGGGGCAGGCCACGATCGATAATTTGCAAAATGCTGCGCAGCAAATGGGAGTGCCGCTGTGGGAAATTGTGAATGATGAGACTTCGGTGAAGACTTTGGCCGGACGTTCTTATAAGGGGGTTTTGCAGTTTGTCGAAATTATTAATAAATGGCGAGAAGCGGCTAAAAATGAAGCTGTGAGCAATGTTTTGGCAGGGATTTTAAATGATTCTGGCTATAGTCAAGATTTGATTGCTCAGGGTAATGATGAGGCTACGGAGCGGTTGCAAAACGTCCAGGAGTTAATTAACGCTGCTACCCAGTTTCAGGAGGAATCTGAGGAACCAAGTTTGGAGAACTTTTTGGCGAATGCGGCGCTTAGCTCGGATTTAGATAAGCTGGATGACAGTAATGCAATTTCGATGATGACGCTGCATTCATCGAAGGGTCTGGAGTTTCCGGTGGTGTTTTTGGTTGGTTTAGAGGAGGGTTTGTTTCCCAACTATCGATCGCTGAATGACCCGGCTACTCTGGAGGAGGAGCGCCGCCTTTGCTATGTGGGTATCACTCGTGCTCAGGAGGTGCTGTATATTTCTTATGCTTTGGAGCGACGGCTCTATGGCAACCGGGAGCGGGCGATTCCTTCGCAGTTTTTGGGTGAGCTGCCGCCGGAGTTGTTAGAGAGTAATCAGAAGCGGAAGCAGTTTCGGCATATTACGCCTAGTGCGATGCCTAAGAATTCTCCGGCTACTGAAAAATGGTTGGTGGGCGATCGGGTGTTGCATCCCAAGTTTGGCATGGGTAGCATTACTCACGTTTTTGGCTCTGAGGGCAAGGTTTCGGTGGCAGTGGCTTTTGAAGGTGGTACAGGGAAGAAAATTTTGGAGCCTCGGGCTACTGGGCTTTATAAGGTTCCTACTTAATGACAGTGATTCTAAATTCAGATCTCTTGTAATAAGCCAGGTCGATGCTGAGGGCTTGCCCCCAGGCCCCCATTGAGGGGACGGAACGCCTCCCCTCAAACTCCCCTACGTAAGGGTTGATCTTGCTGAGTTGCCGCGTTGTCTTTATTAGCTAAATTGAGTTAGGTCAACACCCGCAACTGCGCGACAACACTGGTTGGTGTTTTTGAATTTGGAATTGCTGACTTGATAAACTGAGTGTTCAGAAGGAAAGGAGTAAAATAGATCAAGGTCAAGAAGTTTCTGGCACAAGTTAATCTATGCGTATCAAACAGCTCAGGCTCAAAAATTTTCGTGGCATCAAGAATCTAGAACTGAACTTTGACACCACACAACCGGTCGCTGTATTAGTGGGAGCTAATGGAGTCGGAAAATCTAGTATCTTGGATTGCATTAATGATTTAGTTAGAAGTGGTGAGTTGATTGCTACTAACAAGCCTCTTGAATCAATTTTTCCAGATCGAGATATTCATATTGGTGAAAACTCAACATGCAATAGTATTCTGGCTGTAATTGATGATGCTGAAATTAATTGGGAAATTGAAAAGGTCAGGAAAGAAGCAGTTAGTTTTAACAAACCAATTAATCACATGCAATTAATAAACAATAGTCCTAACCAATATCAATTAGGTTCATTCGTTTCAGTTTACTATACAGCAGATCGTCGAGCAATTCAAATGCAAAGTGAGTCTAATGTTTTACCTGTGGTTATGTACTCAAATACTGTGATGATCAATTTTCAAGATTTTAGTGGCTGGTTTCATTCTTTAGAAAACCTTGAGAATGAAACAAGATTATTGAGTAATATAGACTATCGTGATATCAGATTAGAATCAGCTAGACAAGCAGTCTATTCTATGTTGGGAGAAGGATTCAGTCGTTTACTAATGAGAAGGGAAAATAATCGGATGACTATTCAAAAAAATAGTCAAGAAATTGAACTGAGTTGGTTATCTGATGGAGAGAAAAGTTTGTTAGCACTTGCTAGTGATTTATCTCGGCGCTTAGCCATGGCTTATCCAGATTCTGTGAACCCATTACATGAGGCAGGCTTAGTTCTAATTGATGAAATTGAGCTGCATCTATATCCAGCGTGGCAACAGATGATTATTCAACGATTGACTCAGACTTTTCCGGGTTGTCAATTTATTGTCACGACCCATTCACCACAAGTTCTCAGTAATGCTCAGCCCGAATGTATTCACATACTAAAGGTCGAAGATGGTAACGTAGTCGTCAAACGCCCAGAGCGCTCCTATGGTCGAGATATTAACCGCATTCTCGAAGACATTATGGGAGTTATCAAGCGTCCACCAGAGATCGAAAACAGAATTTTAGAGCTATTTCGGATCATTCATGATGGAGAACTCGATCGAGCCAAAGATCTCATCCAAGAATTAGCCACCGAAATAGGCATCGACGAACCAGAACTAATCCGCGCAGCTAGCACCATCCACCGCCGGGAGGTGATCGGTCGGTGAGATACATTCATAAAAAAACAGAACCGCCTGCTATTTTGCAGAAAGTTGCCACGCCAACTCCCCAGAATCCACAGCCAACTTACAGGAAACTGCGCAGCGTAAAAAAAAGAGAAATCCGTAAAATTCTTTCTGAAGAACAGGGATTTATTTGTTGCTACTGTGGTCAGAGACTATCGCTCGAAGATTCTCATATTGAACATTTACAGCCTCAATCGGCTGCTGCACATCTTAGTCTGAGCTACGACAATCTTTTGGTATCTTGCCAAGCCGAACTTCAGGCAGGCGATCCCCTTCATTGTGGGAAAGCAAAGAATGATTGGTTTGACCAAGAATTGTTAGTCTCTCCTTTGCAAACAAATTGTGAGCATTTCTTCGAGTACAGTCTGGCTGGTGAGATTTTACCAACCAAAGATGCGAATAGAAGTCGAGCTGCCCAAGAAACGATCGATCGGCTGCGATTGAATATCCCCAAGCTGCAAGCTATGCGCCAAGCCGAGATCACGCCCTTGTTTGAGCTAGAATTATCCACCGAGGAAGTACTGAAACTAATTGAAAGCTTTGCTACCACTGATGACCAAGGCTACTATCAGCCTTTTGGTTCGGCTTTAATTCATCTGTTGAAGCTGGAGTATTCGATCGACTCTAGTAAGTAAGACGATACAACCACTGATAAAAATTTGTTCTGACTGTAAATAAAGAGATTTTGCGACGGACAGGAAATGTAGAGAGCGTCAGTAGCTAAAACCTCTTTATCGAGTCAAGTGTGGCTATATTTCTGGCGATAGAATCTTAGCCGGTATTTAGTGCATCTGTAAAAAGAAAGGAACAATGAGATTGACGGTAGCGATGAGTAACACAGGAACTAAGATTAATTCTACTGTTTCCATCGGGTTGAGATTTGTCATGTTTGGAGTGTTACCTCATTTGGTTTACTGAGCTTCTTCGGCAGCTAAAGACTCCGACTCACCCAAATTTCGGTAAGAGAGAGTACTGCTGATGCAGCTCTTAAATGTAAGATTCCCAGCAGAAAAGCTAAAGTCACCAGGTGATCGATATCATTATTGATCAAAGTGTGACCGATCGAACATTTATTTGGTGTGACCCTGATCTTTTCTAAATTGTTCCCTTCTCTGATATTGGCTAAATAAAGAAATATAATTTACAAAAAGCTTGTAGCCTTTGCTCTGACAGAGTTTTTGCTCTCACCGAACCACTCTGTAGTATTGTT
The DNA here is from genome assembly GCA_013297675.1 of Synechococcales cyanobacterium bin59.metabat.ball.084. Taxonomy (GTDB): domain Bacteria; phylum Cyanobacteriota; class Cyanobacteriia; order Cyanobacteriales; family Chamaesiphonaceae; genus JAAFHZ01. The sequence continues at coordinate 10,081 of JAAFHZ010000005.1, forward strand.
TCTATTCAATTGTTTGGGGATCAGGACAATAAATAAAGTCATGAACTTTTTTTCTCTCTACATAAAATTTTATCTGATTCTCTGTTCGAGATATTTCGTGAACACCTATCGTTTTGCCCCAGTACGACATTTAGGCAGTTATCTGACAAGTCGTGGAGTTATCGAATCTTAAGATTTCACTTTCACCTTGAATTTGATTATTCCATAGACTCCACCCAAAATTAGAGTTTGACCAAAGGCAAAACCTTTGAAAAGTTGCAGTAGCCCCAATGGTACTATTTAACAGAATCTCTATTTTGCTATAAAACATGTTATTTGGTAGGTTCCAAGCCCCAGAATTCGTCAAAAGGGTTGGGGCACTAAAATAAAAATTTATTTTTAGTTGAGAAAATCGCTTTTGGCGAAGAGCGATCAAGTATAAAAGGAGTCTGACTTTGATAGAGCCGAAGGAAATATTAACGGCCATAGACTGTTGTTTTTACAAGAAATGCGTGAACAATTAGAACATAGATTGTGCACCAGCATCGAGAAACTCTCGGTGTGAGTACTAAGTAAATTTACAAGCTACAGTTATTGATATGCCCAAAGCTTACCTATTCGTCAATGAGTCCACCCGTTTAGCAGGCTCTCCACAAAAAAGTCAGGGCAACTCGGGTCGAAAAATCGCTTTGGGATTTGGAATATTATTTCTGGTCATGACCGGAATCACTGTTCACTCACTGTATGAAACAATAAAAATAGAACAAACGCTTCCACAAAATCCCTCCCCAATTCTGAAAATTGATCAAGAAGCATATTCTAATAATAGGAGCGCTGAACTGATTCGTCAGACCAGAGCCTCTCTACAGCTTTCTATATTATTAATATTAGCTAAAATCTGTATTGGTGTTTTGTTCTTTGGGCTGGCACTTTATATTATTTGGTGTGAGTTGGCTCAACGAAAAGTTAACGAAAGGCTTCAGTCTCAAGAGCGAGATTTTATGGCGGCTGTTTTGGATACATCTGATGCACTAGTTCTTGTTCTTGATCAACAGGGGAAAATCATACACTTTAATCGGTGCTGTGAAAGAGTTAGTGGCTATAATTTTACAGAAGTTCAGAATACTGCTATTTGGGAGAAGTTAGTCTGTCCCGAAGAAGCAGATTCGATAAAAAAACTATTGTCGGAAATATTGCACGAACAAAAATCTTCTTATCATCATGAACACTACTGGCTAACTAATACTGGCGAACGGCGTTTAATCTCTTGGCTCAATACAGTATTACTGTCACCAAATGAATTAGTAAAGTATATTGTAGCTACTGGTATAGATATTACCGAAACCCGTCAAACGGAAATAGACCTAGAAAAACAGAAACAGTATTACAAATCGATTATTGATAATGCTCGTGAAGTCATATATCAAACTGACTTTGATGGAATTTTGACTTTTCTAAGCCCCTCATGGGAGATTGTAACAGGTTTTAAAATTTCGGACAGCTTAGGGAAAAATTTGCTAGATTTTGTCCAGCCCAGTAAAGATCAGTATGAATTAAATGATAAAGATAACAGTGCGACACATCTTCAGATAGAAAATCGGAATTACCAAATTATGCGATATTTCACCAAAAAAGGAGATTTTCGCTGGATGGAAGTTACTAGTCACAAAATTATTAGTGCTGATAACAAAGTTACTGGTACTTCTGGACTATTAAATGATGTTACCGATCAAAAAAGAATAGATAGATACCGTACTGCTCAATATGCTGTAACTCACATATTGTCAGAAGCAGATACATTAGCAAATGCCGCTGCTGGAGTGTTGCGATCGCTGTGCAAAATTTTAGAATGGGATGTAGGGCATTTATGGTCTGTAGATATAGAAGCAGATAAACTGCAATTCTTGGCTGCTTGGCACCAACCAACTGTGCAAGTGGAAAAAATGAATGCAGTTGCTAAATCCTTAGATGTTTATGCTGGAAAGAGCTTAGCTGGCAAAATATGGCAGCAGAGCAAGCCAATTTGGGTTAAAGGGCTAGAAATTGACTCTAATTGTTTATTGGCAAAGGCTGCTAGTGAAGCTGGCTTGACGCAAGCTATGGGGTTTCCAATTTTAAATGATCAGCAAGTATTAGGGGTCGTGACTATTTTTAACAGAGCGGTACAAATACCTGATGACAACTTGGTACATTTATTGACAGCGATTGGGTTTCAGCTCAATCAGTTTATCGAACGCAAAAAAATTGAGCTAGAGATTCAACGACACAATTCTCATAATCAACTTCTAACTGCAATCACATTGCGAATACGCCAATCTCTAGACTTAGAAGCTATTCTCAACACCACAGTTGCCGAAGTGCGAAAATTCTTGGAAGTTGACCGAGTAGTGATCTACCAGTTTCATTCTGATTGGTCTGGCTCAGTGGTAGTTGAATCTGTGCTGCCCCAGTGGACTGCCACTTTAGGTGAAAATATTCAAGACACTTGTTTAATGGAAGGACAGTGGAAAAAGTACCAAAAAGGCAGTATTCAAGTCATTGATGATATAGAGTCAGGTGATTTGACAGATTGCCACAAAGATTTATTGCGTAGGTATCAGGTTAAAGCTAATTTGATAGTGCCACTGTTGCAAAATGACCAGTTATGGGGTTTGCTCATTGCTCATCATTGTGCTGCACCCCGTCGTTGGCAAGCATTTGAACTTGACTTATTATATCCGCTGGCTGATCAAGTGGGAATCGCTTTAGCCCAATCTGATCTACTAACTCAAACTACAAAGCAAAGTTATAAATTAACCCAACAAAATCGTGCTCTTGATCAGTCTCGTAAAGCAGCAGAGATGGCTAGGAAAGAAGCGGAGAAAGCGGCATCTTTAAAGACTGCTTTTTTGGCTACTATGAGTCACGAAATTAGGACACCCATGAATGCTGTCATTGGGATGACTGGACTGTTGTTAGAAACTAAACTAAATGCTCAACAACAAGATTTTGTAGAAACAGTTCGTAGTAGTGGTGATGCCTTACTCACTTTAATTAACGAAATATTAGATTTCTCTAAATTAGAAGCTGGAGAAGTTGAAATAGAAGTATTAGATTTTGATTTAGTTAGTTGTACCGAAGATGTGGTTGGAATGCTTGCTCCAGCAGCTAATACTAAAGGTTTGGAGATTGCAGTACTGAGACCGCCCAATGTGCCTACTCGCTTACGGGGAGACGTTACTAGGTTGCGGCAAATTTTAATCAATTTAGTGGGTAATGGCATTAAATTTACAAGTGTAGGTGAAGTGGTTATTCGCATTTCACTAATGTCTGAAACTGATTCCACAGTAGATATTTTGTTTTCAATTGACGATACCGGTATCGGGATTCCGACAGCCGCTCAGGAAAAATTATTTACTCCCTTTGTACAGGTGGATGCCTCTACCACCCGCAAATACGGCGGCACTGGTTTGGGTTTATCGATCTGTAAGCAATTAGTTGAATTGATGGGAGGACAGATTGGGGTTGATAGTACTGCTGGTAAGGGTTCACAATTTTGGTTCACAATTACTTTTGATAAACAACTTCAGCCTGCCAACAGTTCACTCCAACAAGATTTACGGGTGGATTTAGATGGTGTTAGGTTATTGGTAGTAGATGACAACGAAACCAATCGCCAGATTGTGCGCTATCAAACAGCGAATTGGGGTGTGGTTGTTGATGAAGCAGCTTCTGGCGAAGAAGCATTGATTCTTTTGCGTCAAGCAATCGCAGAAGGTACTCCTTACAAAATTGCTATTCTAGATATGCAAATGCCTGTTGTGGATGGGGAGATGCTTGGTAATCAGATTAAATCCGATCCAATTTTGGCAGAAACAATTTTAGTTATGCTTACATCATTGGCCAGAACCAGAACTCAGCAACAGATTCGCCAGATGGGCTTTGCAGCCTATTTAACTAAGCCAGTTAAACAATCACGGTTACTAGATTGCTTAATGGAAGTAATTAATTGGGATAGTTCAACTTGGGATGGCCTAGATACTTTTGCCCTGTCTACATCACCTACAGACAGCACCTTCGGATCTTTAAGTGACCAACTAGGCCAGATTAAAATTTTGTTGACTGAGGACAGTGCTGCTAATCAAAAAGTAGCTTTGTATCAATTAAAGAATCTAAACTATGAAGCTGACATGGCAGCTAATGGTCAAGAGGCGCTGGATTTGATGCTTCAAATAGATTATGACCTAATTTTGATGGATTGTCAGATGCCAGTTATGGATGGTTATATGGCTACTCGTGCTATTCGCCAGTCTAAAAGCATCAAAAAACAACCGGTAATAATTGCCATGACTGCCAATGCTATGGCTGAGGATCGCCAGCGCTGTTTTGATGCTGGAATGGATGATTACTTGAGCAAGCCAGTACGCAAAGAAGATTTAGCTGAAAAACTTTCCCATTGGCACAGAATACTGATGGCGGCTTCTGGCTCTGTACCAACAGATATTACAGATGGAATAATAGGGGTAGATGCTACCAAGGAAAATCTGATGGTGATTTCTGTTTCCACAGATTTATTGCCAAATGAGTCTGTATCAGATGAATTAGTTGATGAAGAGTATTTACAACAGTTATTTGGTAATGACGAGTCCAGCAAACTAGAAGTCATCCAAATTTTGCTTGATACATTACCAGAACGCTTGCAGAACTTACGTAGTGCTATTACTGCCGGAGACTGTCATAAAGTAGAACGAGAGGCTCATTACATTAAAGGCTCAAGTGCAGGAGTAGGTGTGATTGGTTTATCGCAGCCAGCCGATCGAATTGAGCAAACTGCTCGTAGTCAAGAGTTAGTTGGGGTAGAAGAAAATCTTTGGGAGGCGGAGCAAAAATTTCATCAGCTTCAAGTTTGGCTCCAATCTAGACTGAATTAGGCTACATCGGGTCAAAATGCTTGACCAGCAATAGACAGTTTTGCTGATCAGCCGATCGAGAATAACTGAAATCGTCGCAGAGACGTTGAATGAGGTATAAGCCACGCCCTCCAATTTGATTTTGGTCAATGACATCTGCTGTAGTTGCTAGTTGCTGTGTTAAGTCAAAAGCTGGTCCATGATCCCAAATCCGAATTTCTAAGATACCTGTGAATACTGATACTTCAATTAAAATAGGAGTATTAGTATCTAGATCCCTGTGAGCATGACGAATGGTATTGGTCAAGCCCTCTGCCAAAGCTGTTTGACATTTGATCCAAATATTCTCTGGTATTGGTGCTGGATGGTTTGCATTAAACCAGGTGAGGACTGATGGCAAGACATTTAAGTCGGTTTTAACTTGTAGAGAAAATTGATTGTCCACGTTGTTTAAGTAATTAATTATGTACTAGTGATGCGATTTTAGCCCAGAACCTTCCAGAATTTATACCATATTGACTTAAATAGGTCTATTTTAGCTAAATTATGGGTAGTCTCCTCTTCTACGGGGTAAACTTGGGTAAAGATTCCTTGAGTAAATGACATGGCTCCCATTCTTATTATTGACGACGATCCCGTAATTCAGATTGTTTTAAAGCGGACACTTCAAGAGCAAAATTATGAAGTAATCACTGCTCGTAGTGGTGAAGAGGGAGTAATGATGGCAAAGAGTATTTGCCCCTCTTTAATTATTTGTGATTGGTTAATGGATGGCATGGATGGTTTGGAGGTCTGTCGGCAGATTAAGGCTACTACAGAATTATCGACAACTTTTTTTATATTACTGACCTCCCGCTCCGAAATCAAAGATAGAGTAGAAGGTTTGGATGCTGGAGCAGATGACTTTTTGACTAAGCCGATCGATGTTGCAGAGTTAAAAGCTAGGGTGAGAGCTGGATTACGCTTATATCAATCGGCTGAAGATATGAAAAAATTGGCTGCTGATTTGCAAACCCAAAAGCAGCAAATGGAAGCAGAATTACTAGAAGCAGCAGAATATGTGCGATCTCTACTACCCATGCCCATAATAGGTGAGATTAGCATCGACAGCCAGTTTCTACCATCTCGTCAGTTGGGTGGAGATTGTTTCGACTATTTTTGGTTAGATCCTGATCACCTAGTAGTTTACTTATTAGATGTGTCTGGGCATGGCTTAGGTGCTGCATTACCCTCAGCGATCATTCAAAATGCACTACGTTCTCAATCTTTACCAGATCTCGATTTTCATCGACCAACTAGTGTTTTACGAGTTTTGAATGAAGCCTTTCAAATGAATGAGCGTAACTCTCGTTATTTCACAATGTGGTACGGGGTCTATCATCGTCAGACAAAAATTTTGACTTATGCCAGTGCTGGACATCCAGCAGCACTACTAATCACTAATGAAGAAACTCTACCTGTAAAACCTTTAAAAACACGCGGCTCTCCAATTGGGGTGTTTGCTGAATCAATTTTTACTGAAGATACTTATCTTGTTCAAACTGGTAGTACCTTATATATCTTTAGTGATGGTATTTATGAATTTACTACAGCCAGCGGTCAAATGGGAGATATGCAAGGATTTATCACAAATATTGCTATCTTGAATAGATCTGCTAATATTAATGTTAAAGAAATATTGGATTCTATCTGTAAAACCAGTGCATCGGGGCATTTTGATGATGATTGTTCACTAGTAAGAATTAAATTTAGTACTTAGTAAATAATACAAATACTGTAAAAGCTGCAAGATATACATTTATAACATTTATCTTGCGGCTTTCTGTAGATAGAGTTTGATTCAACAATCAGTCATTAATTCAAAGTAAAAATACTCTGATTAAAATCTTCAATGCTATCATAAACCTTGAAAACGTTGTCCATAGCTGTCAATTCTAGTAAAAGCTTGACTTGACCGTTAATCTTGCTAAGAGCTAAGTTTCCTCCACTAGCACGTACATTTTTTAAGGTCATGATTAAGCAACTCAAACCAGAGCTATCCATGAACTCAACTTCTTGGCAATCAACTAAAATGTTGACTTGCTTAGATTCTAGCAAATCTCCAACATCTCGACGCAGTTGATTGCCACAAATGCTGTCTAAAATACCTAGAGGTTTTACTACTTTAATATCTGAACTCATTTTATCACCTGAAATATGTAATTATTGATTGGTTATCATTGGGTTTTCTCTAAATCAAGATTTTTTAGATCCAGAGAGTTTTATCTGTTAATCATAAGTTCTCCAAATAAAATATGGACTCGTTTTTCCAGTTGGTTGTTTTAATGACTACTAGGCTTTCGGCTTTCATTTTAAATGAATCCTCTAAAGCAGCAACTTCCAAAAGAAGTCGAATTTGACTATTAGTATTGGTGAGCGCAAGGCTACCACCGGCTGTACGAACTTTTTTCAAGGACATAATGAGACAGCTTAAACCCATACTATCCATAAACTCAATACCTGCACAGTCAATTAAAATACTTGTCTGCTTTGCTTGTATAGAATTGCTAATTATTTCATGAAGCTTGTTGGCACAAGTTGCATTTAGGATGCCAACTGGTTGTAGTACTTTTACATCAGAACTCACTCCTAATCCCTCTGCATAAATAGAGCTGATTACTTATAAAAGGTAGATTTAACTTAGGATGCCCGATTGTAGAGCAAAAGAAACACATAGCAAGCCTCAAACAATAAAAGTAGAAATATTACTTAGTTGATTTAGGTTGCCACATAGCTGCACCAATTACAGACCAGAGCAATGATAGGTTATAAATTGACCAGCCAGCATTAATTAGATAAACCAACGGATCACTTAGTTGACCAAGGATGAATAATCCTAAACTCCAAGACATTCCCAAAATAGTAAAACCAAAAATAATTATTTGAGGCTTGATTAAATTAAAGTATATGCCGGACTGGCGCTCTTTAGGAGTGACTTTAAAATGAATTGAGCGCTTGCTGATCACACTCCATACCGCCTGGATAAACAACGGGAACAAAGAGAGAGCATATTGCTCCGACCGCCATAACTCTCGGGCAGGAATCCCCCAACCAATAATCAAAAACGTCACTCTGTTAAAAATGAAGGCAGGCAGAAAATGCCGTACAAAGTCATTTCCATAGGCTGTTACTGGCACAGTGCCAGTAAAAAAGAAGACGATCGGACAAATTAAAAAAACTGCCATTGCAAAGCCAGAAAAGTAGCTATACATGGTCTGAAAATATTGAAGTCGCTGCCAAAAAGACAATCCTGGTTTAGTTAATGGATTTTCTTGGGTCATTACCTGAATAGTTCCTTGTGCCCAACGTAAGCGCTGCTGTAAGGTTGAACTGAGGTCGTCTGGGGCAAGACCGATCGCCAGTAGCTCATTATGATAAATGGATTGCCAACCTGCGGCATGTAAACGCATCGCCGTATTCATGTCCTCAGTAATACTGCTACTGGAAACCCCACCTATTAAGTCAAATTCCTCCAGACTTGTCTCGTCTTGGGCATAGGCTTGGGCAAAGTATTTCAAACCAGTATTGACGATCGCCTCTCGCCGCAATACTGCATTGGTTCCAGTATAAAATGCCGAATTCAAGCCATCTTTACCCTGTTGAATTGGGCCATAAAATAGATGGGCTTGATGTCCATAGGGATCACCTGGTGGCAGGTTAGAAAAGTCTTGAGGGGTCTGCACCAGGGCAATCCGATTACTTTCGTACTTACCATTCCAAGAATTGTAAGTCACAAAATAAGGCAAGACATGTTTTAAAAACTGTGGTTTGGGAATGTGATCGGCATCTAAAGTTATGATGAATTTACCAGTAGTTTCACCAGCGAAGATTGCATAGTTAATATTGCCTGCCTTGGCATGGTGCGGCTTTCCGGCTGGTTTAGGTCTAGCAATATAGCGACAGCGAGCCAATCCACTTAGTTCTGTCTGTTTTTGCAGAATAGCTTGTTTTAGTCGCTCTTGTTCAGCTTGCACCTGAGCTTGCACAGTGGCATGTTTTTGCTCTTTCAGTAGCAGTAGCTGGTGAAAATTTTGCAAAAACCGGGTACCCAAAGATTCTGTTTGGTTGTGGGCAATGGCTGTGGCTAAGAACTTTTCAGCAGCATGTGTATCAGGGATGAGGAGTTGCAGCGTCTCTAGACGATCGATTAGTTCTTGCAGTTCTGTTTGGATTTGTTTAGCAGCAGCTCGTAACAGTGGGGACTGCATATCTTCCAGACAGAGCCGTTGAGCCATCTCGCGCATCTGTGGCGAGTTTCCATCATCCAGAATATAGACAATGAGCTTAGTAACTGGGTAATCGATCGCCAGAGCAGCCCGAGCGGTAGTCTCGACCATTGTGGCCGATTCATTATAGCAAGTGATAAAACCGTCCACGGTTGGCCAGTCAGAAACAGGCAGAGCTGGAGACATTTGCTCTAACGGCTTAGTTTCTCGTTCGATCGGTCGCCACATGCCCAAGGTGAACAAGACTCCACCAATGTAGCTGTAGATTTCTGCTAGCAGCAAAGGTACTGCTAACCATAAAGCGTCATAATTAAGAGAATGACAGACTCGCCACTGCAAATACCAAAAACCCAATAGCAGGTTAATTTCAGCAAAGTAGCGAAACAGCATTGTGCGTCGTCTTAAAAATGATCGTGAATTCCCGGGGAAAACAGACAACTTTTTATTTGATGTATAAAGGCTAGGTGGTTTAGAGGTTAAAATCGTCATGATAATTAGTGCTAAGAATTAATCGATTAAAGGGGTATTTCCTTTTGCTGCATATAAGAGACTTTCTAAAATGACGGCATTAGTATTTGCATCCATAACTGTGTTATTCCCCAATTTGGACTTTTCATAACGCCCAGCATAGAATCCCCGTTCAGGAACTGCTAAATCTTGGATGGCTGACCTTAATTTGTTAGCGTAGTTATTGTCTGGCAGCAAAGCTGACCAGCCAAAAGCTGCTTTGGTGCTAATGAAATGCAGATCTGGATAGGCTTTTCCACTAGGGGTAATCGCCGTCCATTCTTGGCCATTGGCGTAGACACTATAGTACAAAAAGTAAGGTGGCCGGTTAATCGAGTCTTCGTTGACAGCGGTTAGTATGCCAGTGCGCTTAAATCGCTTTTCTTGGACATCCAACAGGGCTTGGACTTGGGGTTTAACGTGCTCCGGCCACCCCATCTCCAAGCCCCAAAGCAGATAGGGTTCGTTAGTTAGGTAATTGCCCGCTCCAGAGTTTTTTTGATCCCGCTGATCAACTTCCAACGAGACACCTTCAATTTTTACTCGTCGGATGGGGGTTTTGTGGAGAGCATTAAAAGCTTCTATCCCCCAAAGCTTTAATCCTTGAGCAGCATATTGCTCATAGCCTAAACGCCCTTCTTGGGTAGGATGAGGTTTACCTTTGGAGAAAATTACCCCGGCTAACCATTCTTCCTTCACTAGGCTTTTTGTTTCCCAGCGGGCCACAATTTTTTGAACGAGATCGCGGTACTCCGGATGATGTTTTTTAATAATGTGCAAAGCAGTCATTAAACGAGCTGTATCCAAAGCTGATGTGCCACTTTGACCTTGAGGGTCTGGGCTATTATTCAACTTGCGCATTTCTGCTGTTTGGGTACTATATGCCTTGTTTGGAAGTTTGGTGGATGGTAATGGTACTTTAGCTAAAGTATCTAAGATGGTGCCCATCCAAGACTTAAATTGCTCTGGCGACAAAATCCCCAATTGTCGAGCAGAATGTATTGCCATCAATACGCTGCCTTGATCCCATAGAGTTGTCCAGGGGTAGTCACTAACAGCGCTTACTAAACCAGTTTGAGCATTGCGGTTACGCACAAAGTATTGCCAAGCTGTGTGGGCTATTTGTCGATCTTCTGCACTTATAAATGGTGAATCAGAGCTTTTAGTCAACGGCGGACTTGGTTGAGTTATCGGTGTAGCAACAGGTGTTGGTACTACTGCTTGGATAATCGGTGTAGCAACAGGCGTTGGTGTTACTGCTTGGACAATTGGCGTAGCAATAGGTGCTGGTGTTATTGCTTGGACAATCGACGTAGCAACAGGCGTTGGTGTTGCTACCTGAGTACTTGGAATTGTTAGTGGTGCGATCGGCGCAGTGGCAATATCATTAGCTGCGGTCCAATAAGAGCCAGCTTGGTCTGCTATAAACTTCACGGTGGGTTGAGCGATGCGGGGTAAACCTTTGCCCGAATCTCCCACTCGCACGGCTTGCCACCAAGCTGAATCAAGGGTTGTTTGAGGGCGTACCAAAGGCTGCTGCCCAGTCACTTTATACAAAAGAGATTCTAAAATCAAAGCATTGGTAGTACCACTAGAAGACAATGTAGGCTTACCAGTTTTTTCATAGAAACCTTCATAGAAGCCAGTAAATCTGCTGTAAATATCTAGAACAGTTTCTCGGAGTTCTTTGGCATAGGCATTACTGGGAAAAAGTGCCGACCAACCAAAAGCGGTAGCCGTACTGACAATCCGGGAATCGGGGAGACTTTGACCCGTATCGCTGAGAGTTGCCCAAGCTTCACCCTTGCCTACTAAAGTACTATGTACAACATAAGGTGCATCTTCGATCAACATGGTGGCCGAAGCAGTTAAAAGATTAGTGCGCTGATAGCGATTGGCCTCAGCCTTCAGCATTGGTGTTACCAATGATCGCATTTTGGGATCAAAACCATATTCCAAACCATAGAGCAGAAAAGGTGTACTCACGGTATAAGGTAATGCTTTCTCTTTAATTTCTGGACGATTGCGCTGAGTAGGAATCGCTTCACCTTCTACATCCACTGTGGTGTAAGTGCCACCTACCGCAGCCTGATGCATATCGAAGCCCCATAGTTGGAAAGCTCTGGCCGCATATTCTTCATAACCTAAACGGGTTTCTGGTTCAATTCGAGGCACCATGCGCCCACGGGTATCTCTGATCATATTGGCTTTGTTCAGCAAGCCATTATTGGCTATGCGCAAATAAGACCAATCCAAGGCTATTTTGTCGATCGCCTCGGTATAGCCGGGATAACAGTTTTTGATGGTGTGTAAAGCCGTCATCATTCGGCCAATATCTAGCCCAGACCAGCCAGTGCCATCGGGTGTGGGGTTATTACCATAATCTACGGGTTGGAGAGACCAGGTATTATAACCTCGATGAGGTAGTTCATTCATCGCTAAGGGTAATTGAGCGACTGTGCCCAACAGGTTGCGCACGCGGACATCAAAATCCTTGTTATCAATCACACCAAGAGTGCGAGCGCTGTGTAAAGCCATCAGGTAATTGCCTAGACCCCATAAAGTAGCTCCTTTAATATTAGTGCGATCATTAGCTAACCCAGAGGTTTCAGTATTGGCCGAAAAGTACGACCAAGCGGCCTGGGCATAACGTTTATCAATCACTCCCAGGGGTTTAGCCAGAGCTGGGCAACTAGATGGTGTTGGCTCCCGATAAGGGGAATTCTCACGGGGGGAGTTGTTGACTGGGGACTCGATCGGAGCAATTGGAGTAGCTATTATGACAGGTAAATTATTACCGATAGGCGCAATATATTTATTGACTAGGGGCTGATTGCCTAAAGCCTTGAAGTGTAAAATTTCTAGAATTAACCCATTAGTATTGGCGGTTAGACTTTTGTTGGGTTGTTTAGTCTTTTCATATTGTCCGGCAAAGAAACCATCATTTTTGGGGCTACGTAGATCTTTGACCACATCAAACACTTGTTTAGCATAGGTATTCGTGGGAAACAAATAACGCCAGCCAAAGGCCGCCTTGGTGCTGATAGTCCGCAAGTTGTCATAAGGCTCATTCTTTTCATTGATCGCTGCCCAAGCGACCCCATTGGAGTAAACGGTGTTGTAGATGAAATAAGGTGCTTCATCAATATTATCTTCGGTGACAGCGGTTAGTTGGCCAGTCGATCGATAGCGTCTCTCTTGAACTTGTAATAATCTGGCTGCGTAGTCTGCTATTTCACCTTTGAGACCAAACTCAATCCCATCTAAAATGTATGATTCACTCACCACATAATTATTAGCATTGGTTGTTTGATAATCACGCACATCTACCGGGATTTTTACTCCATAGATATCTACGAATTTCAACGGTTGTAAAGAGGCTGCTTTGGGAGCTTTAAAACCCCATAGCTCATAGCCCCGAGCGGCGTATTCTTCATAACCCAAGCGCCCTTCTTGCACTAATAATGTTTTTTTGTCAGGCAAAACTGTTGCACCATAAAGCATTCCGTCTTGGATGCTACGAGCAACCTGCCATCTGTCTACAATGCCCTTCAGCCAAGGTGTATACTGGGGCTGGCAAGAGCGAATAACATGAAAAGCTGCGAGCATTCTGCCTAGATCTAATGCCGACCAGCCAATCCCTTTTTCGACAGGATTATTACCATAATCCACCATTTGACCATTGCCAGCGTGATAAACCTTGTTTGGCAAAGAATCTTCAAACAGTTGTACTTTACCGAAAGTGGTCAAAAATTTATTGAGTTTTTCGTCAAATTCTTTTTGCTCGATTAAATTTAGCGATCGCGCCGAATTTAAAGCCATCAGATAATTGCCCATATCCCATAGGGAACCTGAAGGATAACCGCCAGCCGAATTCATAAAACCAGTTTTTTGCTGGTAGTTTTTGACAAAATATTGCCAAGCATCTTCAGCATAAATTTGCTCTTCCGCAGTGAGCGGCGCAATAATCCGGGTACAAGCATTGGCACTATCAGGCTGGGCTGCTGTTGGTTGGCGACGCAACGTGGGGACAAAGACTGGTTTCGGCGGTGTATTTGGAGGCGGTGGCGGTGGAGCTGCCTCTGCATTTAGACGGGGCGGAGCAACTTCAGGTTTGGGTTTTGGAGGTGGAGCAATCGCTGGCTTTTTCGGTATTTTTTTAGCTGCTGGACGCTTTTGGCCGAGTTTTTGCTTAACTAATGGCTGATTACCAATTGCTTTGTAATACAAAATTTCGAGAATTAAACCATTGGTGTTCCCCGTCAAACTTTTATTAGGCTGTTTAGTTACTTCATATTGTCCTGCCATAAAACCATCACCATTGGGGCTTTTTAGCTCTTTAACTGCTTCAAATACCTTGTGCGTGTAAGGATTTTCGGGGTAGAGATAACGCCAGCCAAAAGCGGCTTTGGTGCTGATAGTCCGCAAGTTGTCATAAGGTTCATTTTTCTCATTGATCGTTGCCCAAGCGACTCCATTAGAGTAAATGGTATTGTACAAAAAGTAGGGTGATTTATCAATATTATCTTCAGTAACAGCAGTTAACTGACCAGTTTTTTTGTAACGTAACTCCTGAATTTTTAATACCTTTTTCGCGTAGTCAGCTAGTTTTTCATCCAAGCCAAATTCAATACCATCTAAAATGAAAGATTCACTTACTACATAATTATTAGCGTTGGTAGATTGATAGTCTCGTTCATCAACTGGAATCTTGATCCCATAGATCTCTACTTCTTTAGATGGTTGCCAGGATGCAGCTCTAGGAGCTTTGAAATCCCATAGCTCGTAACCTCGGGCAGCATATTCTTCGTAGCCTAAGCGCCCTTCTTGCACCAGCAGCGTTTTTTTGTCAGGAAGGACAGTCGCACCATAAAGCATCCCATCTTTGATTGATCTAGCAATTTGCCAGCGAGCCAGAGTGCCTTTAATCCAGTCATTATATTGAGGATGGCAGACTCGGACTACATGTAAAGCTGCTAATATCCGGCCAATATCCAACGCTGACCAGCCAATGCCTTTTTCAACTGGGTTGTTACCGTAATCCACCATCTGTCCGGTGGCAGCGTGATAAACTTTATTGGGTAATGAGTTCTCAAATAATTCTAATTTCCCCACACTAGTCAAAAACTTGTTTAACTTCTCATCAAATTCTTTCTGCTCAATCAAGTTCAACCATCGTGCCGAATTTAAGGCCATTAAATAGTTGCCAATATCCCATAAAGAGCCAGATGGATAGCCCCCTGCCGAATTAGTAAAACCAGTTTTAGGTTGATAATTCCTGGCAAAGTAAGCCCAAGCTAACCGCGCCTGAGCCTCTTCTTCAGGAGTTAGAGGATTAGTAATATTATCACAAGGGGTCTGAGGAGCTGGCTCAGCTAGACCCATTTGGGGCATCATTGCAGGCAGCCAGAGCTGAACCCAAGCCCCAATTAAAAATAACGCTGTATAACGCACCCAACGAGGATAATCGTTTCTAATTCCTCGTTCGATGTGATATCTCCACCAATATTGTAGAATCCTCCGAATTTTAAACACTACTCTTGTGCCCATAGTAATAGTGGTTTACCCACTTTTTTATAGAGAAGACTTTCTAGGATTACACCATTATTATTGGCTGTAAGCGCTTTGTTTGGTTTGTTAGATGACTCATAAAACCCGTTGTACCAACCCGCATCTGCTTTAAGATTAGACTCGGTAAAAATAGATAATTTGTGGGTGTAGGGTGTGTTGTATAACACATGCCAACCGATCGCTGCTTTAGCACTCAGAAAGCGTAAATCATTGTGTTGTGAGCTTTTGTCAGTAACAGTGTTCCAAGGTTTTCCATTTGCAAATAAGGTGTTATAAACAAAATAAGGTGCTTGGTCAAGATTATCTTCAGTAACAGCAGTTAAATAACTGGTAGCTTCGTAACGAGCTTCTTGGGCGGCCAACAGTCGATCAGCATAAGCTTTGGGCAAAGATTTAAAACCTGTTTCAATGCCATCTAAAATATATGGCTCACTCAACACATAATTATTAGCACCAGAAGTCTTGAAATCACGATTATCATAAGGTACTCCTTGGCCATAGAGATCTACAAACTTCACATGAGATTTTACATCTAGCGCCTTGTTAACGTTTAATCCCCAGAGCTGAAGGCCATAAGCTGCATAGCTTTCATAACCAAGTCTCCCCTCTTGATTGTAAGCTTCTTGACCCTGCTTAGTACTCGTACCAAACATTTGACCATTTTTAACCAAACGCTTCATTTGCCATTTCTGCCAAATTGCGGCGGTTTGTTCTTGATATTCAGGATAGCGATCGCCGATAATTTTCAACCAAATAGCCATCCGCCCCAAATCGATCGCTGACCAACCAATTTCTTCTTTTTGATCAAGTTTGCCATAACCTACTGGCAGCAATGTTTTGGCGTTATAGACTTTATTGGGCAACTCATTGCGATAGAGTGGTAAGGTAAGTAAGGTTTGCAAAGTACGAGTCATTTTGCTTCCAAATTCTTCCTTAGTCACAATGCCTAACTCATAAGCACTAACCAAAGCTGCCATTCCGGCTGCTTGATCCCACATAGTTACAGAAGCAAAATTATCGGCGGAGTTGACTAGGCCAGTTTTATTATTCCAGTTGCGGCCAAAATACGTCCACGCCTGTTTGGCAAACGCTAACTCTGCTGGAGTAATATGACCAGTATGATCTCCAACTTTAGAAACTTTTGCTAGCTGGCCTGATTCAACTGGTTTACCATTAAAATTTATAGACTGAGCATCAAGCTTAGCAATTTTCTCAGATAATGGCTGTAACATTTCTAAACCAAAAATCAAAGAAAAAGCGGTCACGATACCACCGACACTTGCTAGAATCGTCCAAAATTTGCGGGGCGGCTCAAAATCGGTGTTCATTGAAACCCTAATATTTTTATTTTTTAGCTTACAATCTTATTATTCCCAATCTGATCTGCATAGTACCGTTTCAGATTAGAGTTACTTGTATTCCATTCAGATCGCAGTCCTGAATTTCATGAGGCAGCAACGATTGTTCTTCAAACTCTCACTAGCTCAATCATTCCGGGCAGTGTGCGTTTTTATATTTATCATTAGTTTAATGATTGCACCGACTGTAAATTGGTCGGTACAGGCTTTTCAACTGACTAATATCGTGAGTAAAGTATCAAATGTTACAATTCCTCGAAAACTAAGTTTGGCCAGTGAGTGGAAATTCGCTCCTGGAGACCTACAACCAGCAAATGGTTATGGCCTAGAAGTCAATGATCGTAATTGGCAGTCGATCACAGTCCCAGGCAATTGGTTTTTACAAGGAAAAGATCTATCGGGAGTCGCTTGGTATCGTCACCATTTCCAGGCCGATCGACAGTTACAAGGTAAAATAGTACAACTAATATTTGAAGGAGTGGATTACACCGCTGACGTATGGCTCAACGGGCAGTATTTAGGATTTCATGAAGGTTCTTTTCAGCCGTTTCAGTTTGATGTATCAAAATATTTGAAGTACGGAGCTGAAAACATTTTGGCTGTTAAGGTCAACAGTCCTTTTGAAGAACTAAATCGAGTTTGGTCTTTGCACAAACGTCTAATTAAAGGAGTGTTCAGCCATCATGATGCCCGTCCTGGCGGAGCCTGGGATGTGCGTGGACAAGAACAAAATACCGGAGGAATTTGGGCACCAGTACATTTACAAGTTTCTCAGCAAATTGCTATTACTCGGCAACAAGTTACGCCTCAGTTAGATGCCCGTCAGCACGAAGCAATCGCCAAAGTAGATCTAACTATTCTGAATCCTAGTAATCGATCGCAGTCAGTTCAGCTAGCTTTCCAGCTTACACCCCAGAATTTCAGTGGATCTGCGGACTCGCCAATCAGACAAGAGCAACGCTTACAGCCAGGAATTAACCAGGTCACGGTTAATGTACCAACTATTGATCCCCATCTATGGTGGACTTGGGAACATGGCCGTCCAGATCTATATGTACTTAAAACCCAAATCTCATCTGCTAAGCAAGTATTAGATCAGATAGATACTTCCTTTGGCTTTCGGACAGTTCTCTACAATCCTCAATCTCAAATTTGGGAACTCAATGGGCGGCGAACTTTTCTGCGTGGGACTAATTATATTTCTTCTCAATGGTTGAGTGAGATGACTCCAACCAAATACCAGCGAGATCTGAAGCTGATGCAAGCAGCTAATATCAACGCGATTCGGGTACATGCCCATATTGAAAGCCAGGAATTTTACCGGTTGTGTGATGAGCTAGGTATTTTGGTTTGGCAAGATTTTCCTTTGCAATGGGGCTACAGTGACACTGCCGAGTTTATCGCTGAGGCCACCAGTCAGGCTAATGATATGGTGACAATGCTTTATAATCACCCATCAATATTTGCTTGGTGTATTCATAATGAGCCACCTTGGGATGCTTCTTGGATGAAAGAGCGTTATCCAGACTACGATCCCAAGCAGAATAAATTTTTAGATGAAACAATCTATAACAGTTTAATTACCCGCGATCGCACCCGTCATGTACACATGATCTCTGCAACCAGTGAGCATCCTTGGTGGGGGTGGTACTCAGGTCAGTGGCAAGATTACGGAAAACCAACTAAAAATCCTTTAATTACCGAATTTGGGGCGCAGGCTTTACCCAATCTCGATTCACTGCAAAGACTTTTTTCTGCCTCTGAGTTATTCCCTGATACCCCAGCTAAAATGGCTAAGTGGAGATACCATAATTTTCAACCTCATGAAACTTTTAATATTGCCAAGGTAGCAATGGGTAAAACTACGCAAGAGTTTATTGATAATACTCAAAAGTACCAGTCTCAGCTAGTCCAATTTGCCGCCGAGGCTTATCGCAGGCAGCGCTATCAACCAGTTAATGCCATCTTCCAGTTTATGTTTGTGGAAGATTGGCCGTCAATCAATTGGGGAATTGTTGATTACTGGCGACAGCCCAAACCCGGATATGAAATGCTGAAGCGAGCTTACCAGCCAGTATTGCCCAGTATTGCTGGGACTCAGCAACAAAGTTGGCAGCTAGGAGAAACGGTACCATTAGAACTATGGCTAATTAATGACTTGCAGCGATCATTTCCCAATGCCCAATTAGCCTACAAGCTCAAACAAGCTCAAAAAGTTGTGATGCAAGAGTCTTTGCCTGTGGCCATTACTCCAGATAGCGGCGAACTCGTCAGGAAACTTACTTTCTCTAGTTTAGCAATCGGTTCTTATCAATTGTCAGTAAATGTTACTGACCAACAAGGCCACCCCCTAGGCGAAAATTATTTTCAATTTGCAGTGACCAAATCATGATCAACCGAATTCAGCGCCTGTTAGTTATTTTAGTAAGTTCTTTGTTAGTAATTTTAGCTATCAGTAACTTGCTTTCAACCCATGCAGTTCTCTCTAACCCCGCAAAAATCGTGGTAAATCAGGTAGGCTACTTACCCGATCGAGCCAAGATAGCTTTGTTGGTAAACAGTAAAGTTCCCTCCAAACAGATTGAGTTGGTTAATAGTACTAATCAGAAGGTAGTGCAGGTTATTAAACCCAGTGCATCTCAGCAAGATGACGAAAGTAAAGATCTATTGCAAACTATTGATTTTAGTCAGATCAAACAATCAGGCAACTATTTTTTGCGTTCTGGTACGGTGCAGTCTCAGCCTTTTTCTATTGATCCTCATGTCTATCAAGAGCCGATCAACAAACTGCTGCGATCTTATTATTTACAGCGCTGTGGGGTGGCCATCAATGATGCTATTACTGGGATTCGCCATGCCCCATGTCATATTAATGATGGGACAATTGCCCACTTAGATGGCAGTAACCCTGCCGGGAAAGTAGTTCCGAGCATTGGCGGCTGGCATGATGCTGGGGACTATGGCAAATATGTTTCTACCACCGCAGTCACAGTTGGTCGTCTTTTGAGTTTGTATGAGTTAAACCCATCAGCCTTTTCCGATCGACAGTTATCAATTCCTGAAAGTGGTAACGGCATCTCTGATTTGCTAGATGAAATGCGGGTGGGCTTAGATTGGATGCTGCCAATGCAGCGGGCAGATGGCGCAGTATATCGCAAGCTTTCGGGCAAAAAGTGGCCGCCGATCGTGGCCCCGAATGAAGATACCCAGCCGCGCTTTTTGTATGGGGTTTCTACTCCAGAAACTGCCAAATATGCCGCAGCTATGGCGATCGCCGCCCGAGTTTATGCTCCTAAGCAGCCTGCTCAAGCTAAAATCTACTTATCAGCAGCACAACGAGCCTGGGAATATTTGCAGCTTCAATCTACAATGCAGGTAGATTGGGTGGATGGTGATGATAGTGGTTCCGGTAAGTACCTAGCATCAGAAGTTGACATCGAACCTAGTCTAAAAATTGATCAAGATGATCGACTATGGGCAGCAGCAGAACTGTTTGTAACGACTCGCCAGCCCCAATACCAAAAATATTTTGTGCAAAAATTGCCCAGTCTACCTTACGCCATATTTGAATGGAAAGACCCATCATCTTTGGGGATGGTGAACTATTTAAGGTCTGTGAGTAATAATCTAAAGCGATCGACACCGGTTAACCCAATCACCTTGCAAATTGCGAATAAAATTCAAGATCGGGCTGATGCTGTTTTGCAACAAGTGAAAAAAAGTGGCTACCACTTAGCTAATCATCAGTTTATTTGGGGATCAAATAAAATGACGGCTGAAGAGGGTATCACACTCTTCTTAGCTTATCAAATAACCAAAAATCCTTTGTATTTGCAGGGAGCAATCGATCAAATCGATTATTTACTGGGGCGCAATCCTTTCAATCAAACTTTTGTGACTGGGGTGGGCACAAAACCGGTACAACATGTACATCATATTTTTGCTCGTGCCAACAAAATCGATATTCCGGGCTTATTAGTGGGCGGTGCTAACTCCGGTGCTCAAGATAATATCGCACCCAAAAACCGAGGTATTTTAAGCTATCTAGATGATGAGAGGTCGTATGCCACTAATGAATATGCGATCGATTATAATGCCTCCTTGATTGCCTTAATGAGTATGGTAGCAAATGTGAAGTAAGGCTAAAATTTATATGTTACCCCTCCGGTTATGGTGTTGGTATTTCCGGTTTCTTGAGAACTAAAATCTTTGCGAGAGTTACCAAACCCATAACCAAAGTTAGCTTCCAATGAAGGAGAAAGCTTTGTTTTACAAAGACCTTGAAAAGCCTGCCCAATAGTCGTTGCACCACTAGCTTGCTGATTCCCTAACTGGGCAGAGAGGCGGCAGGTTAAAGAATCAAAGAAAACATTCCCTTCCACACCGATTTCGCCACTGTAAGCCAGGAAATCTGGGGGTGAAAAGTATCCACTGGCTGATCCAATATTTTTACCATATCCCCAAGAAAACAAGTTAGCAGCAACCCAAAACTGTCCAGATTTGCGTTCCAACCGACTAAATAGTTGATTCTCAGTGTTGCCATCACTGTAGTTTCCGAACTTATACACAGCTAAAAAGCTAGTGTCTTGGTCAATCTGCCAAAATATTCCCGGGCCATACCTGACCGCAGATATCTGATTTTGGATAGTTTCGGTATTAAATTTGTAGGCTCCAGATTCCACAGCTCCAGATAGAGTCAAACCTGAGGTAATTGGGATGGCCACTTTTAATCCGTAAGTGGGGCTGCTAGTCAGCCGATCAAAAAGGTTCACTCCGATCGATGGCTCAATTTTCACTGAATCGATTTTAGTTTCCCAGCTAAGATTGATTGGCACGTTATTGATAGTAGTAAATCCTGGCTTGATAAAAGTGTTATATCCAGTAACTAATTTAATTCGATCGCCATTTTCCAACAGAAAGCTGGCTGTTGTTTCTGCTGTCTGATTGATCTGTCCCGACTCGTTGCGAGTATTCTGAACATTTGGTACTAACGATTCCAAAATCAGGACTGCCCCTTTGGCCAAAATTGGTTTAGCTGCATTCGATGTCGGTTCAGTTTGTTCTCGCTTTAATTGTTCAGGTTTGACTGGCGGGGAATTTGCTGCTGGTTTAGCTTGTTGCCAACTGCCCCCTGGTCGAGAACGGCCAGGTGTTTGTATATCAGACTGAACCATTACTGAGTTTGGTTTGGCTTGCACTTGGCCAGATAATACTTGCTCTGGAGATGGATTTACGGGCTTTAATTGTGGTGGTGGTGGTGTTGGCAGCTCTGTCTGGGGAGGGGGTAGTATTAGCCCAGGGTTAAAATTATTGAAATCAGAAGAAACTTCTACTTTTTGGCGGACAGATGTGGTGTTTGATCGTGGTGGATTTGCTAGATTAGCCGGTGGAGGTAATGGTGCTGAATCCGATCGAGTTTGGGGTTTTGTATTCAAATCCTCTGTCTTAGCTGGTGGTAATTGCAAACCAGGATTAAATGTATCTGAACTGAGATTTGCAGTTCCTGTTTCTGCCAGCAGTAATTGGTATGGATAGATACTTATTGTCTCTGATGGCTCAACAGTAGCTGAGCGTTGGCCAATTGGTGTCGCATTAGTTATTTGGGCAAATGCTGTGAAGCTAGACATCTCCATGAACAGTGAAAAAAATAATGCACCCACTTTGGTAGGGCGAATTTTTTTGGGTTCTAAGAAGAAATAGCTTCTGATAGAGTGCTGAATAAATAATTGATTTAGGGTTTTCACTGCAATTTCTATTTATGCTGAATTGATGGATTCCTCTACACTGAGTATTCCCACTTGATGTCAAGGAAACTACAGTAAAAATACGTTCGCTGTCCGATCAGTATAAATACTGAAAATCAAAAATGTTGGTCAACTCAAAAGGAGGTAGCAAATTTTTACTACCTCCTTTTGAGTTACTCCATTTCCAAAATTCGTCGGGATACGTCAATTCAAGTACGAAGGCTGGCAAAATACGCCCTATACTAAGTATACATTTCAAATAAACGCAAAACCTTGATTAAAGTTATTAAGCTTTACTTGATCAAGAACTGCAATTAAATCATTAGTCGATTGTCGAGACCAAATTTCTGTAGATAATTGATCAGAGGTAGATTGTAACAAATAATTACTAGCAGATCCTAATAGAGTGATCTTATCCTCAAAAAGATTGAAGTCTTTAATTATCACAAAATCTTGTAATCCAGCAGTATTTTGATTTTTATCATCATAAAATAGATTAGTACCACTTGCCAGCATAAACTGATCTTGTCCTACTCCTCCGATGAATGTATCTAGCCCCATACTACCAACCAGTGTATCGTTGCCCAAACCACCTTGAAGAACATTGTTACCCGTGCCACCAGTTAACAGATCGTTACCACTTTCACCAGAAATGTTTCCCAGGTTTTTCTTTAAAACGTCATCTGCACTACCGCCAAACAGAGTGCCCGATTTATCTTGATAAACTCGAATATAGTCGATGTCGAAGTGACTATTTGTTGGGGTAGTTGCATCAGGGTCTCCAGGCCAACTGCCACCGATTGCTAAATTAGCCAGTAGATACATAGGAACATCTGGAACATTTTGCCGAACGTTAAACACTGCTTGACCATCAATAAACCAAGTTAATCGATCGCTTGTCCATTCTGCTGCATAAGTGTGGAACCCTTGTGAAAAATCAACTCCGTCTTCACCGGCAAACGTCTGTCCTTGAGAATAACTACCCACTGCACCAGACGAATCACGAAAATGACTACTAGTGTAAATTGTGTTTGGTTGATCCCCAATAAACTCCATCACATCAATTTCTGGAGGCCACTCTCCAGATGCTGGTAGCAGCCAAAAAGCTGGCCAAATACCTTTGCCAGATGGAACATCTGCCCGAATTTCCATGTATCCATTGGTAAAAGCATATTTGTCATGTCCTGAAAGAATACCTGAAGAATAGTTAAAAGTTTGAGTTGATGAAAAGCCTGGAAGTGGCTGAAGGATATCGGCTGTAATTGGTTGATCTAGTTTTTGAGCAACAATGCTGAGCACATCATTATTGAATTCAAAGGCATCATATTTAACACCATTAATAATTTCACTGTCTCCAACATAATATTCTTTTTCTTGGTTGTAAATATTAGTTCGCCCACCATAAAAATCACTTTTGTAGCGTGTATTCCATTTACTATAATCTAGCGATGAGCCACTAAATTCATCACTAAATACTAACTCCCAGTCTGGAGAAATCGCCGGATTCCACTGCGTAGTAGAACCATTATCAAATAGTCCTTTGTCTAGCACAAGCTGATTAGCATTAAGGTTTTCAACTACTGCAATCAACTCATCATTAGCAGTCAGACTTTTACTTTTATCTTTATCTATGAAGACACCAGCAGAATTTGCTGCATACGACCCCACTAAATCAGTAGGTAGATTACCAACTACATAGTCACTAGCAGAGCCAAAAAGTTGAATTTTGTCTTTTAGTCGGTTTAAATCTTTGATAACTGCATAATCAGTGATGCCGCTACTTAAAGCTTGACCATCATCATAGTAAGCAGCAGACGTATTTCCCAAAATAAATCTATCACTGCCAATACCACCAACTAAGGTATCAATTGATTGCTTGCCAATAGTATTACTATTTTCAGTATTGTTACTTGCACCATCAATAATATCATTTCCTATTCCTCCATAGATAATGTCATTTCCTATGCCGCCATAAAGAGTATCTGCTCCATCATCTCCCTGTAAAATATCATTACCTGTATCTCCATAGACAATATCGGCACCATTAGAACCATAAAGAGTGTCTACTCCGTCTCCGCCCATTAAAATATCATTGCCATCACCTCCATATAGAAGGTCATAGCCAGCATTTCCTTGTAAAATATCATTATCATTTTCGCCATAGAGAGTGTCATTGCCATCACCTCCACTAATAGAATCATCCCCGTTATATCCAAAGAGCAAATCATTGCCTGCATCACCATAGAGAGTATCATTCCCTTCTCCCCCAAAGAGTGAATCATCATCATCACCACCATAAAGCTTATCGTTTCCTGTTCCTCCATCTAAGAAGTCTTGACCCAGGCCACCTAACAAGAAATCATTGCCTGCTCCACCATAAATTTTGTCATTGCCCGCCCCTCCATCAATGGTATCATCGCCTAAATATCCATAAAGAGTATCCTGACCGCCATAACCAAGTACGTCATAGTTTACTCCTAGTTGCCATCCTCCCCAAAGATCATTACCTGATGTTAGCAAGGTTTTTTTGATGGCCATAATTTTATCTCCAAATCATTATGTAGAAAATATATAAAATTGCCTGTAAATTGTTAAGAAAGGCAATTTACAAGCAAAAAAGTAAACACGTTGCAAAAATCATAAATTCCGCTCTGCTTTTATATAAAGTTATAGCTTGTTGTACTCACATTAGGCGACAGTGCAATCACCGATTTCGACATAATATGGTCAAAATTAATAGCTAATCTGTTTATGTATTTACTGAAATGTGATAAGAACCATAGGAGCAAAGCTATCAAAATCACAAGTAAATAGTGACTTCACTAGTCAGGTGTAAATATTTGATTTAAGGAGCAAGCTAAAGAGCATCCTAATTAATTGATGGCTCGAATCGCGATCGCCTGTGACATATTCTTTCCCAGAGCAGGAGCCATATCAGATACAGCAAAATGACCAATAGTAGGTGAAGTTACTGGTAGTCCTCCAACACAATCAGTATCTGACCATACAGCCAATCGATCGCCTGCTAGTACCCACCAGTCAGGCACGGTAACTTGAGCAGTTCCTTTGTTCACTGTTAGCATTGGTGTGCGATAGATCAATTCATAATCACCTCGACCATCGGGTCTGACCACAGATAATTGTGCCTGACCACTACCTACCCATTGAGCTTCCAGAGCTTTCAACCTCCCAAAAGTTAGTGGACTCAATTGATCGATCATCAGGGTCTGACTGGGCAATGATTGTAATTTGCCGATAAGCTGATTACCCCCTTGGGCATAGGGGGGAGCTACTGCTAACCCGAGATCGATCATTTTATTGGCTAAGAAAGAAGCAAATATGGCATGGCCAAGATCGTTTAAATGTAGACCGTCAGCAGCATAAGCCGGTAAATCTGTGACCGGAAAGGCTTTCTGGCCATCAATGAAGTAACTACCTATTTTTTGGGTTGTTGCCAATAGACTCGCATCATAAGGAGCACGCTGATCGGCTGTTGCTTGATTAGGCTGAGAGCTGATACTAACCAGTTGATCAGGGCGAAATTCTTTCGCCATCTCGTTAAGCATCTTATTTAGATCGCCGTTATAAGTACCAGGCTGATCAGCTTGACCAAGAGCAATTTTACGATAAGTATCATTTACTCCATAGAGCATCACTACCAGATCAGGGTGACGAGATAAAACATTGCGCTGCCAGCGCTCTACACCAGCTTCTAAATACTTGGGCTTACCCGGCCAATTTCCTGTAGAGACAGTAGAACCAGATAGCCCTTCATTAATTTCTTGCCAACCCAAATACTTAGATAACAAGGTTGTCCAACGTCGATCGCCTCGGGTAGTACCAAAACCAACCGTAGTACTAGAACCAAAAAAAACTACCTTGGGTGATTTCTTTGGTGCCAGATGTTGAGTTGTAGCAGTATGAGATATTGGCAGCGGAGCAGGTAGTGATTGCTGAGAACTTATTACCAGTACACTAAATACCATTAAGCTCATCAATATACTCATCAAAAATTTAGGGAGCCTTACCATATGCCCAGTCCTCCAGTGGTTGACCAATTTTACTGTAAAGAACCGCCTGTAGAATTTGAGCATTTGTATTTAATGAAAGTGCTCGGTTGATCTGTTGAGTTTCTTCGTACACGCCTCCAAAAACCCCCTGGGCAGGATCAGCCAGCCAATTGAGAGCTTTATAATTCTTTTCGGTATGGGGATTACGAAATAACATATGCCAAGAGACTGCTGTTTTGGTACTACTGACTCTTAATTGATGATGATCTTTGCCTTGTGGACTAATGACTTTCCAGGGCTGGCCATCTACAAAAACATTGTTATATAAAAAATATGGTTCTTGATCGATATTATCTTCTGACCAAGCTGTAAGCTCACCAGTAATCAATGCACGCCGGGTTTGGGCTTGCAACAAGCGACCAGCAGATTCTGCGGGGAGGGCTTTAAAGCCTGTTTCTAAACCATCTAGAATATAAGGCTCACTAGTAACATAGTTATGATAAGTAGTTCGAGTATCTGCTGGGATTTTTACTCCGCTGACATCTACTAGCTGTTCATGAGTGGTGGGATTCAAGGCATTTTTCGCCACTACGCCAATTTTAGTTAGTCCATAAGCAGCATATTGCTCATAACCTAATCGACCTTCTTGTACCCATTGTTCTTGACCCTTTTCAATGTGGGTACCCATTAAATTTCCCTGCGATTCCAAACGACTAAGCTGCCAGCGAGTTGTGACAGCCTTGGCGGCAGCAGCATGTTGAGGATAGCGATGAGCAACAATATCTAGCCATAGTGCCAGCCGCCCCAGATCGATTGCAGAAAAGCCAATTTCTTGATACTTATCTAGCTGGCCGTAATTTACTGGTTGGAGAGTGCGAGCATTATAGGCTTTGTTAGGCAATTCACCTTTATATAGTGGTAACTTGGCTAAAGATGCTAGTGTCTGCGCCATCCATTGATCTAACTCTGCTGGTGGCAGCAAATCTAATTCACGAGCAGCAGTCATTCCCGCCAATTGACTGGCCACATCCCACATTGTAGTAGCTGGAAACTTAGCTGCCGAAGATACCAAGCCGGTTTCCTTCAGGCGATTATTTTGGAAGTAAATCCAAGCCTTTTGGGCTAAGGCTTTGTCTTGCCATTCTAGAGGCATTGCCCGCTTGATGGGCACCGGCAAAGTATTGCTTTGTCGCCAAGTTAAACCTTGATGTATAGCCCAGCCTGTCAGGCCGATCGCCAGACAGATCAAAGCTTGATGGCGAATATTGAAAGTTAAAGCAGTAGTTTTCATGAAAATTTAGGGATGATTAATAATCAGTAAAATGTCTATTGTTTAGCTAATTAACGCGGAATAATCTTGAACAAAAATTCTCGCTTCACCAAAAACCAACACAGGCCAATGACAGCCATCTGAGCCAAACTGACCACAACAATATGACCCTGAGTTAAGCCCGGAATCATAAACCAGATTGCAGTGAAGAAAACATGGAGAATATAGACATATAGCGAGTTTTGCCCAAGGGGAATTAACAACTTACCCAAACTTTTATATAAAGGCTGCCAAAAAGCATCAACCGACAAAAACATCAGTGAAAACAAACCAAGCAAAGTCACTAGCCGCACAATGCCATTAGTACTTCGATCGGTAATCTGCAACCATAGGGCACGATCTTGTACTTTTGTTGGCCAAGTGCCTAACTGCAAATCATAATGAGCTGCCACCAATGCCCCTGTGATGATCGCCACCATTCCTAGTAAAAATGGAGCTTTAGGTAGTCTACGCCACAACATAGCCAATTTATCTTTGTGGTATCCAGCGGCTACCCCATGCACATATAAAATTTGCCAAGTACAAAAAACAAAATATGGATGAGGGCGATCGAGTGGCTGAAAGCTAAATGAATAGGGGTGAAGTTGCTGAATCCCCCATAGAGTCCAAGAAACTGTTAATAATGGTGCCCAAAGCCCTTTACGCAGTAGCCAAAAAATGCCTGGAGAGGCTAATAAACACACCACATATAACTGCAAAATGTCAATTATGGCTGGTGCTAGATGAAATGTCCCTGCTGCCATAATAATTTGCCACCAGGCTCCCGGTGCTTGATCAAAACTTGGTCTGGTCATCCAGGGTGCCAGAATGCTCAGTAATCCGAAGCTTATCATCAAGATAAAGCTAGTCACGTAAAGTACTTTAGCTCTTTCTAGTAGTTTTAGCGTGGCGGGCTTTAGGCCAATCTTATCAATGCGTTGTAACGTAACAAACCCTAGTACAAACCCTGATAAAAAGACAAAACCTTCTGCGGAACTAGCATAAATATGTCCCTGGGTAATATTATTGAAAAATGACTTGCATTCTAAATGATTTACAACCATCGATACAATTGCCAAACCTCGCAGAAAATCTATCCGTAGATCACGCTTACCTTCAGTGATCGGATTATAGAACCAAGTATTTTTGCGTACTTTGCTATCAATAATGGTAGTAGTATTTGAAGGGGGGTTTGTAAGCTTAATCATTTTGATGAACATTCAAATTTGCTGAAGAGAGCTAAAGTATCTAGTCACTCTTGAAGCTCTTGATAGCTAGTATACCCACTGCTTATTCAGGAAATGATATTCAAATTTCATTCGATTTCTTACGTACTACTACTGAGATTAAATATTTGAGTTAAGCTCTTTAAAACTTGTATTAATAGAACAATTATTTGTAGATGTTAAAAGAGTTATGATGTTACTATTTAGTCTCATCAAATCCATCTTAATGATGATTTTGGAAGAATTTGGGGAATTTTGGATATATAAGAGTACTGTTTAGCAAGTTTTTTACAAGTCTATGAAAGCGATGATTCTGGCGGCAGGCAAAGGGACTCGGGTGCAGCCAATCACTTATACGATTCCTAAGCCACTCATTCCGATCATCCAAAAGCCCGTGATGGAGTTTTTGATTGATCTACTACGTGAGAACGGATTCGACGAAATTATGGTCAATGTTAGCCATCTAGCCCAAGAGATAGAAAGTTACTTTCATGATGGTCAGCGCTTTGGAGTACAAATTGGCTATTCTTTTGAAGGTTCTATTGGTATAAATGGAGAGCTGGTTGGTCAAGCAGTTGGTTCTGCTGGGGGAATGAAGCGCATTCAAGAATTTGCTCCATTTTTTGATGATACTTTTGTGGTACTTTGTGGCGATGCCTTGATTGATTTAGATTTAAAAGCTGCGGTAAAGTGGCATCGAGCAAAGGGGTCTATAGCCACCGTGATTATGAAATCAGTACCGAAGGAAGAAGTTTCTAGTTACGGGGTAGTGGTTACGGATCAAGATGGTCGGATTAGAGCCTTTCAAGAAAAGCCTTCGATCGAAGCAGCACTAAGTAATGATATTAATACTGGAATTTACATCTTTGAGCCAGAAATTTTCAATTATATTCCGGCTAATGAAGAATATGATATCGGCGGAGATCTTTTTCCAAAATTAGTAGAAACAGGCGCGCCGTTTTATGGAGTTTCCATGGACTTTCAATGGGTGGACATTGGCAGAGTGCCAGATTATTGGCAGGCTATATGTAGTGTTTTACTCGGGGAGGTTAAAAATGTACCGATACCAGGTAAACAAGTAAGACCTGGTATCTATGCTGGTATTAATGTCGCAGCTAATTGGGACAAGATTAACATTCAAGGTCCGGTGTATATTGGTGCTATGACTAAAATTGAAGATGGTGCTACTATCATTGGCCCTACGATGATTGGTCGAAATTGTCACATCTGCAAAAATTCAACTATCGACAACAGTGTAATATTTGAGTATTCGCATATTGGTGCCCAAGCTTATCTTCATGAAAAACTAGTATTTGGCCGTTATTGTGTTGATAAGACTGGGGAAACTCTTGACCTACAAGCAGCCGCACTGGATTGGCTTATCACTGATACTCGTCAGTCTCAAGTGATAAGCAAAGTACACACCACAGATATTGATCATTAAAATGGGCTTTAATAAACTAGCTGATGAGCTTCAATCATCAGCTAATTTGTCAACAAACACAAGGTAGTGTGATTTGAACTTCATCCGAAATAGAATTACTATTATTGTCATTTGAACTAACTGGGGGATGAAGTTCACGAGCTACATTTGTTACTAAAGGCAATGTAATGTAAATTGTTGCTTCAGTTGGAGTAATATTACTGATTAAAAATAATCCTTCATGAATCTCAACGATTTTTTTAGCAATCTTTAATCCTATACTTAAATCATGGTCTGTATTAGATACTGGATTAAACCTAATTGACGTTGAAAGTTCTGTTAGAGGAATATCTTTAATATTTACTCCTCTATTGTCAATATAAAAGTGAAACTCATCATTCATGGTATGACCATAAATATTAATTGAATTACTGGAATTAGAAAGCTTTAAAATATAATCTATAAATTCAGTTATAATATCTTGTAAGTGTTTTGGTAAAACCGCTAATTCAACATCTTCAATATCAAATATTAACTTGGGTAGTACCTGAGACTTTTCAACTCTTTTGATAACAATTTGTTCGATTGAGATTCTTGTCAAACAGCTTCTTTGTTTATCAGAATCTGGTAATGATTGAGACAGTTGACGAGTGAACAAGAAGCTTTGCTGGAATTGGTCTAGCTCAATGGCTGACTGGTTAATAGATAATAGAATTTCTTTAATTTTTGCTAGAGGCATTTTATGAAAATCTTGTAGCAATAACTGAGTTTTATCTAAAACATTATATAAAGGTGCATCTGATTCCTTGGGAAAGCCGATGGCTAAATCTGAGTTCAAGTCATGCAGGCTGCTTTTCAAAGAATTAATGTTATTGCGCTGAAGCCTAGATAAAGATTCGATGCGATCGTGTTGCTTTTTGATTCGCAGCATAGAATGGACTCTGGCGCGTAGCTCTATGCCATTGATGGGCTTGCTGATAAAGTCATCTGCACCTGCGTTCAGACAACGTGCCAAATTATCAGTGCTGCTGAGAGATGTAACCATAATGATGGGGACAGCTTGCCACCGGGGATTTGACTTGATTTGTTTGCATACTTCAATTCCGTCAATTTCAGGCATCATGACATCTAGTAGAATCAAATCGGGATCGAATTTATCCAACGAATCGATCGCTGTTTTACCATGATTAGCGTAGTGCAAACTATAATCAATGTTTTGAAGAAGGGCTTGGATCACATCAAAATTTTCTGCTTGGTCGTCTACTACTAAGATAGAATAGTTGTTCATTTCATTGTCTCCGGGTTACTGCGAATTGGTTTAATGGTAATTGTCAGACTTAGATGGTTTTGCCTAATTCAGGTTCAACCATTCTTGAATTTTTTGATGAAGCTGCTTAAGTTGCACTGGTTTAGCCAGATAATCATTGGCACCGGCAGCTAAGCAGCGCTCTCGATCGCCAGTCATAGCTAAAGCCGTTAATGCAATAATGGGGACATTTGCTAGCAGCGAATTTTGCCGAATAGTGGTAATTGCCTGGATACCATCAATGTGTGGCATTTGAATATCCATTAGAATTAAGTGGGGTTGTTCCTGATGGGTAAGATTAATCGCCTCTTGGCCATTTTTTGCCAAAATCATACTGTATCCCTTAGCCGTCAAGTAACTAGAAAAGGTGCTGATATTAGCTTCGTTATCCTCAGCTAACAGAATCAAAGATGTTTCAGGTATTTTGTGATTATT
The DNA here is from genome assembly GCA_013297675.1 of Synechococcales cyanobacterium bin59.metabat.ball.084. Taxonomy (GTDB): domain Bacteria; phylum Cyanobacteriota; class Cyanobacteriia; order Cyanobacteriales; family Chamaesiphonaceae; genus JAAFHZ01. The sequence goes on from JAAFHZ010000005.1 coordinate 42,103, forward strand.
GATCTGAGGGTGAGAAGTAAGGCTATCAAAAATAGAAAAAGAACAGGTATCCTGATCACCCAGTAAGCAGGTGTGGGGTAGAGTCACAGTGAAACAACTGCCTCGCTGAATTTCGCTCTGTAGCTGAACTGTGCCGCCATGGAGTTCCACAATTTGCTTTACTAGTGTTAAACCCAGACCAGTGCCCACATATTGACGGTTTAGGCTACTATCTAATTGCACAAACGGTTGAAAGAGTTTGGATTGATCAACGGCACTAATGCCAATTCCGGTATCAGTGACTTTAAACTCAATCCAACTGCTACCATCTTCACTGTCTTCTTTTTCTTGACGGATAACAGAGAGCATGATTCGACCCCCAGTGGGAGTGAATTTAACAGCATTGCTCAATAAATTAATTAGTACCTGACGCATCCGTCGTTCATCGACGGCAATGTTACCTATTGCTGGGGGGAGATGTACATCTAGTTTAATTTGTTTATCAAAGGCTTGCTGTTTCACAAACATCAAGCTAGAGCTACATAAGTCTTGAACAACAGTGGTCGCAATTTCGAGTTCCAGCTTGCCAGCCTCAATTTTGGAAACATCCAAAATATCGTTAATAAGTGATAGTAAATGTCGGCCGCTACGTCTGATAGTACGTAAAGATTTAAGTTGGCATTCGCTTAGGCTGCCAAATACTTCATCTTCTAAGGCTTCAGACATGCCTAAAATTGCATTGAGAGGAGTACGTAGTTCGTGACTCATGGTAGCCAAGAATTCATTTTTACGGCGAGTGGCGTGAAGAAGTTCTTGGTTGACTAGCTCTAGGTCACGATTATTTTCATGGATTTTATCTTCATCATCTTGCCGTTTTATTTCAGTAGCTACTCTATTAGCAAACAGTTGCAAAATAAATTGTAGAGTGGCTGTGTCTGTAGGGAGTGGCTTGGTATCAATGACTCCCAAATTCCCGATGATTTTGCCTGCAAAGTCTCTAATTACTACGCTGATATAGCTTTCACCTTGTAAACTGGCCAGAGCGGTAGCTGTGGGGAAATGGTTTTGGAGATCTGATGGAAAAATACCCCAAGAATTTTGGTAAGTGGCAAGGCAAGGAGTCCCCGCCAAATCCATTTCGTATGGTTCAATTATTTCACCACCTGTCCAGAGTGAAATCATTTGGGATTTGCTGAAGGACTGATCGAGTAATTTGGTCAGAAAAGTGTAGCGAACCTCAAATATTTCGGCTAAGTATCGGGTACAAGCTCGGTAAAAATCAGCTCCGGTCTTGCCTGCTGTCCCTTCGACGATCGCTTTAAGAGCATCTTCTTTGCGTTTGTTTTCACGCGAAGCTGCTTTTTGAGAGGTGATATCTCGGCAAACATAAAGTATTTGGTTATTTGATAGCAAAGACAGCGATAATTCTTCCTTAAAAGTGCTGCCATTTTTACGAATGCCGATGGTCTCTCCCTGCCACTTTCCACAGTCTGCCAAAGCAGGTTTCACAAATGTCTCAAAATGCTTTACTTGATCATTAGAATGAAGACAGTTCCAAGATTTATCGCATAATTCTGTGGCTTCATAGCCAAACATCGCAGCATGACTGTGGCTAGAATAAATTAATTGATCATTTTCAATAATGGCGACTCCATCTAAGGATGCTTCAATTGTATCTAAGTGCTGAATTACATGCTCGGAATTTACTTGTACAGTTGAATCAGACTCAGCAAGATTAATAGTTAAACTCGTATTCATTATGAATGACCCTTTTAGTTTTTATTTCTCAAGTAAATACAATTTCAATAAAAGTTAGGCTGATGTTGGCTAGAGTTAAGCTAAAAGCCGTGAATCGATCACCTCTGAGCCAAAAACTTTACTTGGTTGCATGATGGTATGAAATTTTGTTGACTTACATATAAAGTAACATTATAGTAACCTGTCATACCACAGTATTTTCATCTAACTTATAAAAAATCAACTTCAGTGAAGTGTAAAACAAACAAAGAAGTTTTTTGTTTGCGGTTCTGCCCTTTAGGCAAGGATTCTAGCACCATATATTCGGCATGTTTAGGGATTAATTCTTTTGATTAATCAACTTGGACTTGGAATCGAACGAATCCTTGAAATTGATTGGTTTGAGTTGCATTAGCAGGGTTTATGATGTCTCCAACACCTATGACGACTGCTCCATTATCATTGCTAGGAATTGTACCACTGGGCAACTTGCAAGCATTCGGTAGTGCTTCGCCTGGAGAATAATAACGACCAGCATCTCCATCAGCTAAGTTGGTGTAGGAAAAGGTTTCACCATTTATTTGGGCGACAATGCCTCGATCGGCTCCTTTTGTTCCATTAACAGCATGAGTCACAGTCGTAAAACCATTGGGTTGAAAGGTTTGATGAGCAGGCACCAGATCACAGATCGCCACGCGATTAGCTGGTACATCTCCTGCCGAGAGAAAATAGATCGTGTAATCTAAAATGCTCTTGGGCTTAATCTTGCCGCCATCGGTTACTCCCACCAAGAAAGAGCTGATGTTTGGCCATTTGTCGGTGTCTGGAGGAGTAGGAGCTGGAGAATCTAACACGTTGTCATCATAGGGATTGCTGGCTTCATCATAGTAGCTGCTAAAACTTTGGCCATTAGAGGTAGTGCTATTACTGTCGATCGAGGTAATTCGTTTTACCAACAACACATTTGGACTGCCACTAACTGTCACTGCACTAAACTCTGAGGTATTTCCAGTACTATCGGTAGTAGTCGCTGTAATGTTTTTAGCATTAGTTAGCCCCAAGCCCCCAGCATTGGGGAAAGAGCAATCAAACTTTCCATTGGCATCGGCCAAGCAGTAGCCCAAATAAGTACGTCCTTCCCCATGGGAAACAGTCTTGCTATCGCCCAGAATAGCTTCACCATTTTGGTTAGCTGGATTGTTGTCGGCAATAAAGAATTCTAATGTTGTCCCAGCAAAGATTGGATTCCCAGCCGTTAAGCTGCCTACAAAACCTTTGGCGCGCAGAGTGCCACTGGTTAAGTTAGTAAAAGTGATGATCGGGTAATCTAGGTCTTGGTTAGCGATCGAAGTGTTTACCGTCCCATTATTAGCACTTACTCCTGGGGTGCCGATTAAATCAATACCCAGGGTGCCGTTGTTGTAGAGGGAATTCTTCGTAATTTTTACGTTGGCTTGGCCACTAATGGCAATGCCTTCATAATTGCCGCCATAGACCAAGTTTTGAGACACTGTAGAATTTTGGGATCCGAACATCAGAATGCCCATTCCCTCGGTGCTATTAGCTCCATTGGTCAATCGGCCACTATTGGTGATCGTGTTATTAATAACAGTCACATTTTGGCCATAGTTGTTTTGAATCCCTTGATTACCGTTGGCATCCAGCATATTTTGAGAGATCGTGAATCCCACAAAACCCAGATAACCTGGAGTGTCTAGCTCAATCCCTGCCTGCACAAGAGTAGCACCGGTATCTAGACCATTATTAGAAATAGTATTATTACTAATAATTCCGCCATCCCACTTGGCCTCATCGGTGTCAGTGACACCAATCCCATAATAGCCATGAAAACCAATTAGGTTATGCAATACCTGAGTATTCTGCATATTAGCCGTGTTACTACGGATACCGGCGCTGCCTCTGGCTGCGGCACCAGGATCAATAAATCCATTTGCAGCAGAACCGATAATATTATTGGTGATTAATGAATTTTGTCCTTGGGCACCAATAAAAGCAATATCGGCCTGTTTGTATGAGTCATTACCAAAACCATAAATCGAAATCCCTTGAATGATCGTCTGCTGAGCATCAATGCCAATGCCGTAAATGAGCGATCGCACCCCAGTAATTTGCACCTCTGGCAAAGTCACTGCTGTAATAGTCAGATCATCGGCTGTACCTGCGATCCCATCGGCACCAGTACCTACTTTGCCCACATAACCGGCACTACCAGCATTTAGATCACCAATATTGGCAGTTTGAGTACGGCCATCAATGCTGGTGCTGTTATCAGTGACGATCGGAAGCAAAGTAGTTGGAGCAATCATGGCAACCCCATTGGTAAGCTGATTTGCCAAGCCTGCTCTGAGTCCAGGGTGGGCAGACTGATTGGGAATCATAAAAATGCTTACTTCTCTGCCTGGCGGCGGATCAAAAATGCTGTTTGCTACTTGATCTAAGGTGCTATTGGGCAAAGCATTACTGTTGAGAATAAACTGTGCCAAAGAACCTTGACCATTGTTGCTGGTGTTGACGATTGTGTCAAAGTTATAACCAAAATCAATACCGCCTACGTCGGTAGTCGCAATGTTGACTAGGGTGAGAGACTGAACTTCTTGATTAGTCAGGTTATTGAGATCTGCGAGGGTTTGTGAGCCACTGTTAATGGCTGGATCTATCTCGCTGGGCTTTTCACCGCCTACTCGATCGAACAATCCACTCACGGTAGTCCCCGTAGCCGTAGTAATTGCGGCATCAGTCCGAAAAGTCTGTACAGGCAACAAACCAACAGCAGCACTATTGCGGCTAGAAGTTACGGTGCTATTAACTACCCGAATTTGATAAGTACTATTGTCAGGAAGATTAGTGAAGGTGTATTTACCATTAACATCGGTGATCACGTTACGAACATAGCTACCCGATGAATCATATAGCTCCACCCTAGCGTTCGCTCGACCAACACCGCTGGCCGTTGCTTGACTGCGCCCCAGTCCGCCACCATAGTCTACATCTTCAAACACGGTGCCTGAAATAACTCTAGCAGGAAATAGTACTGAGACTGCATTGATACTGCGCCGACTACAGCTATCGCTGACTACCACCCGTAAGCTACAGCTTGTGCCAGTAGTTGGTGCTGTGAAAGTGGTGCTAGCTGCACTGCTATTAGCAAATGTACCGCCACAATTGCTGTACCACTGATAAGTGTAAATCCCCGAGCCACCAGTAGCGATCGCACTAACATTATTAACTGTTTCATTGACCATATTAGTGGGAATGGTGCTGTTAACAGCTACTTTTCTTTCGATGCCAGCTAATAAGGCGAAGTTGAGAAAGGCACGTTGGGCAGCGACTTGTTCAGCCACAGTGCCTGTTGCAGTATGATTATGACCGCCTTCATACATTACCATTCCATTATTAGCATCACCAAAGCCACGACCATAAGCGACCTTGACAGCTTCGCCCGGAGATAGTGTAGATGAAGCAGGTGGTACTTGAGGATGATCAGGATCAATTACTGCAATCCGGGTGGTAGGTCGCCAACTAGAAGTCAGATTCGGTAGATAAACTTGCTCAGAACCGTTGTCGGTAGCACCATCTAAATTGCCAATGAACTGCATTACTGGGTCAGCATCAGCGATCGGCTTATAAGTATAAGGTGGTACCGCATCTGCATGATTTTTATGGGGGACTAAGCCATTTGTACTCAAGAAATTCATATCGGGTGCAGTATCGGCATCACCTGGGTCGTCAATATTTTCCAATACGTTAACGGCATGACAAGCTGCCCAGATATAGCCTTTGCCAGCGTTAAAGGAAAGTAAGTTATTGTGAGTTGCCCAAGTAGGATCGGCGTGAGGCATGGCATAAAGATCGTCACAATCGTTAAGTTGAGCAGGAGTGGCAAAACGATAGGTGTTGTAGGTGCCATAAAGCCCACTGCCGATCGCTGGAATGCCAGCGTTATTCAAGTAACTTTGGGCGATCGCGCCATTAGCTTGATCTAGAACAATACGCGGAAAACTAGTGATCGTGTCATAGATAGGTGCAAAGAAACCTACAGCCAATGGACCATCTACAATTACACCGGCTGCTCTCCAAGTGGCGATCGCAGTGGCAGCATCGGCAGCAAAAGCGGCTGGAATAATGAATGCACTGCCTTTGTAAGTTTTACCAGCAGCAATAAAATCATTGCCTCCTTTGGCTTTGGTCGGTTCGATCGCCCACTTCACCGGAATCCCTCGGTTAACAGCTAGCTCGTATACTAAGCCATAGGGCTTTAAACCATTGGCAATTGTTTGAGTAGCTTGACCCATATCAATAATGTAGGCTCCGGCTGCAAAATTTTCAGTGGCAGCCATTGCTGGTGCACCAAACCAGAGATTGATCTGTAAATTAGCTAAGAGGGTCAGAAAAAAGATTCCGCTGAGCACCCAAGCTCGAAAACCTCTTTGTCTGACCAAATTTAGTAGCTCGACTGTGGCCGATCGAGCTGGTGATAAGCCCCATACTATCAAACCCAATAAATTGAGCCAAACCAGCCCTCCAGCATGGATAGAAATGGGTAGTCCGATTGCCATCAGTAACCCTTGACAAGCGCTCCAGACACGGAAAACAGGATAAAGTTTTTTTCTGAATCGCCGTTTACTGGTATTCATCCCAATCGCTACAACGACAGAAATAATTATAAATAAGCACAGCAAAGCTAGAGGCAGAAAATTCATATTAGCCTGGAAGAAAATATTGATGGTCTGAATTCAGCTATTAATTTATGCCTAAAATATTGATACTTATCGCGGTTATTGAGTATGACAGCGAAAAATCAGCAATTTTGTATTTATTGATAAAGATACGAAATCATTCAATATAGCAGATAAATTAGTAGCAGTAGATAATTATGCAGAAAATGAGAGTAGCGTTAGTGACAGTTTAAATTGTCGATGGCGCTAGTCTTGTCTGATATAGATCCTGGCGAAGTTTTAGGAATTAAATCAGCATTATCGATAATGATACTACTGATTTATAAAACTTCTCAGTGACAAAGCAGACTAAATACTGACAGGCGTGTTTTACCTGCTTGTCATTTTTTGTATTTTGGTAATCTACTTCCTTCATGTTACCCGAAGTTTTTATCTGAAACTCATAAATAACTTGAGTTTCAAAAAGTTCAGTATAATTCGTTAGTAATTATGGCACTAGCTGTATATTCACTGCAAGTATTTTTACTATAAAATAATTCAGTATTTTTTCTATTAGAAAACAGTAAATGTATAAGCGAAAATTAAATGTGGCATAACACTATTGTCTGATATGGAGTATGTACCATTACTAGAGATATTAGACATATAGAACAGTCTTTAAGATTTTGCTCTTGAAGACTGTTCCATACCTGATCGGGAAACCCGATACTGAAGCTAAATTTAGGATGTCCTACATTATGTATTAAACCAGCCCTTTTACTCCAGCTAACCTAAAATCCATCTATTTTTTATTTTATTAATCTATTTAATTAATATTAATAGCTGTGGAAATTGGTTACAAACATTACAAAAAAATGCAGGACAAGATTTTTTAGTTAGACCAGACCGTAACTGTGACGCTGAACGAAAATTGCAGCATGACCTCAGAATGTTTCTGTCTTTGATTATATAACGATGTTGGCTCGAATTCCATCAGTAGATTAGTAAGAAAAAGATATCTTCATCAATTAAATCTGCTTAAGCAGTTTTAATTTTTATCAAAGACTGAAATTTTGCATTTCATTGAAGTTCATTATCGATTTTTTGGGCATCCTAAAAATTAGTTCTTATATTAAACTCTTATGCTGATAAATCCAACTAGTCTTACCCAGGGTGAACTATCCTCCGCAATTGTTCGTAATCCTTTGGTGGTTGCACCTGAGACAATGGTGATTGAGGCAATCGCTCAAATGAGTGGGATACGAACTATCTGTCAAACAGCAAATGCGGTTCATAATCTGCTGGATGACATCAATATTGAAGAACGCTCAAGTTGCGTAGTTGTACTTAAAGATCAGCAACTTGTAGGAATTCTTACAGAAAGAGACGTGGTGCGGTTAATTACCCAGAACCCAACTTTAGAAAACCTGCTAATTCGTGATGTGATGACTAGTTCGGTGATTGCAATGCGCGAATCTGAATTTACTGACCTGTTTTTTGCGGTTAATTTACTTCAGCAACATCATATTCGCCATTTGCCGATTTTAGATGAGCATAATTGCTTAGTAGGGCTAGTGACTCATGAAAGCTTACGACAAACATCAAGACCAGTAGATCTACTGCGACTACGTCTAGTGGCAGAAGTGATGACAATGGATGTAATTTGTGAGAGTCCTCACGCCATCATGCGCGAGATTGCTCGTCTTATGGCTGAACATCGCGTCAGTTCGGTAGTAATTATTCAAGAGCAATTTAATAATGAGCAGTCGCGCATAAAAATCCCCCTAGGCATAGTGACCGAGCGAGATGTGGTTCAATTTCAAGCATTGGGCTTGGATTTTCAAACATGTCAAGCTCAAGCCGTCATGAGTACGCCACTTTTCACCGTGCAGCCAACTGATTCGCTGTGGGTTGTGCAACAAATAATGGAGCAGCGTCTCATCCGACGATTAGCAGTAACAGGCTCTCAAGGTGAGCTATTGGGTATTGTTACTCAAAGCAGTTTATTACAAGCGTTTAACCCTCTGGAGCTATATAAGTTAGCTGAGATTTTAGAAAAAAAAGTGTTGCGGTTAGAAGAAGAAAAAATAGAAATTTTAGAAAATCGCACGATCGAACTCAAACAACAAGTAGAAGAGCGGACAGCAACGCTAAAGACTAAAGCAGATCAGGAAAGCTTGATTGCCATGATCGCTTCCCAAATTAGATCGTCTTGGGAGTTACCAGATATTCTCAACATGACGGTTGAAAAAGTGCGGATGATTTTGGGTGGCGATCGGGTTGTTATTTGGCAAGTCCAACCCAACCGGCAAATGTGGGCACTGGCTGAATCAACTGGTAATAATATAATTGTTCTATCAAACCAACGGGTTTCCAACCCTTATTTTGCCCCAGGCTATTGGGATAACTATCTACAGGGACGGATACGAGAGGTGTCTGATATCTACACGACAGAAATGATCGAGAGTGATCGAGCGTTGTTAGAAAAATTACAAATTCGGGCACAAGTCTTACTACCGATTATTCATGATCAAAGTCTGTGGGGACTGATTGAGCTGACAGCAAGCTATGCGGCTCGGCAATGGCATTCTAACGAACTAGAGTTTTTACAACAAATTTCAACTCAACTAGCGATCGCCATTAAACAAGTGGCTGCCTACGAACAGTTACAGCTAGAATTATGCGAACGTCAACAGGCTGAGCAAAAATTAGCACAGCTCAATGTGGAATTGGAGCAACGAGTGCAAGACCGTACCGCCGAACTTCAAAGCACTAACCAAGAACTAGCTCGTGCTACTCGTCTCAAAGACGAATTTCTGGCCAACATGAGCCACGAACTTCGCACACCCCTTAATGCCATACTAGGCATGACGGAGGGAATACAAGAAGAGGTCTTTGGCGTTATCAACGAAAAACAAACGAAAGCTTTACAAATAGTCACAAGTAGTGCAACTCATTTGCTATCACTAATTAATGACATCCTAGATGTTGCCAAGATTGAATCAGGTCAAATCCAATTAAATTGTGATTCTATCCCCTTAAATCACCTCTGCTCTTCGAGTCTGACGTTTATCAAACAGCAGGCATTCCAAAAGCACATTCAACTAGAAACAGATTTTGCTCCTAACTTGCCTCATTTATTGGTTGATGAACTACGGATCCGCCAAGTATTGATTAACTTGCTTACCAATGCGGTAAAATTCACTCCAGAAGGGGGTAAAGTAATATTAACTGCTTTCCGATTGCCTAATTTAGAGGCTAGTACAAAGCAAAAATATATCCGTATTACAGTAGTCGATAATGGGATGGGAATCAGCCCTGAAAACATTAATAAGCTATTTAGACCTTTTGTTCAAATTGACAGTGCTCTCAACCGCAAACATTCTGGAACGGGTTTGGGGCTAGCTTTAGTTAAGAAAATTGTCGAGCTGCATGGGGGACAGGTAGAGCTAACGAGCGAGTTGGAAGTAGGTAGTTGTTTTACCATTGATTTGCCCTGCGAATCAGAATCAAGTTTAAAGATTAACCGCGCAGCACAACCGAATAATGGAGAAGAAAATATCTCTTCAACTCAACCCGATCTCACTGTGAAATCACCATTAATTTTGCTAGCTGAAGATAACGAAGCCAATATTAGCACTTTTACCAGCTATCTGGAAGCCAAGGGGTATCGCCTGCTGGTAGCCCAAAATGGACAAGAGGCAATAGACCTCGCTAAATCTGAACACCCTGACTTGATTTTGATGGATATTCAAATGCAGGGCATGGATGGACTGGTGGCAACACGGTATATTCGTCAAGATTTGGAGTTAATTGGCATTCCAATCATTGCTCTCACGGCTTTAGCGATGAAAGGCGATCGGGAGCGTTGTCTTGAAGCCGGGGCTAGTGATTATCTCAGTAAACCTGTTAATCTTAAAAAATTAGCTGCTACCGTCGATCATTTTTTAATGATAAACTAAAACCTTTACTGCAAGGTCAGCCAATACTGGATGATTTAAAAAATTTTATTCCAGATGAATTTCTATCACTCATCTCAATACGGTTCGGATAACTCTTAGGCAGTATTGATGACTGAAAATACAAGCGGTTCGACTTTACTGTCAGCCCCCCTGTGTATACGCTTCTTTGAAGGGAATTTAGATCGAGCTTTTTTTACCACTCTTGGATTACTTCTGCCTGCTTGCTCTGGTATCTGTTCATTTGAAATTTCTTTTTTTAGCCAATTTAAAAGAGGGGGAGATATTCTAGTTCTGCCCCTTGAAATTTTGGTATGGCGCGACACACTACATCAAGTGTTCCAGTAGAACTCAATCTCAATGGAGAAATCTTCGCTTCTTGAGCAACTTGAAACATTAATGAACGTACAGCCCAATGCCCTAATAGCCATCTATAAATCTCTTGCACTACTTCACGCGGATTTTGAGAGCGAATCAATGTCTTTCTACCTAATAAGTGAATTTTAATTCATCAATGGTGCTTTCTACTTCCCATCTTCTATGGTATTCCATCGCCAGTAATTCGGCTGAAAAAGAAACAATATCAGTTAACCTCATGATTAAACGATAAATAGTTGGTTATTTGTCATTATCGATTGTGTATTCAATCACTCTTATCATGATTTTTGCTGCTCCCTTTTTTTCTCGATTCGCCATCAGGATGAATCCATGGCAAATAAGAGCCATCTTCCAAAACTTTATCCACTGGAAACTTCACATTTTTTGGCATTCTTCCCAGAAAATCTGCTTTAGACACTGACTTTTCCTCGATTTGATCACTCCTTTAAGGGTAGCATTACTTCAGCCGCACTCTACTAGCTTTCGCGTTGGTAGAGGCAATTATTGTTCTCTAAGAACGGATTGCCAGTTTTAGTATTAATCCACTCGGGTGCGAAACCGCATGAAACCGTAAGGTTTATCGGTAAGTGTTGCGTTAATGGGGTTGACTATTGTGCCCAGATCTACCACTACTGCACCATTGGTATTGGTAGGGATTTGAGCTGTTGGGGATCGCCGACAAGCGTTAGGTAAAACAGTACCTGGTGGATAGTAGTGCGCGTTGTCGCCATCGGATAGATTAGTGTAAGATTTGATTTGCTCATTGGCCTGTGCCATAATTCCCCGATCACCACCTGATCCACCAGCAGCAGAAGTCAGAATTGGCACAGTTCCTGGCCACATGGCGATCGAAGGCACAAAGGTCTGTTTCCCAGGGATCAAGTCACAAATGCTCACATTGTTAGCTACCCCATCTCCATTGGACAAAAAGTAAATGGTATATTCTATAATATCTCCCGGCCGCACATTGCCGCCGTCAGTGCCGCCAACTAAGAAAGTGGCTAGATTTGGCCATTGATCGGTATCTGGCGGAGAAATTGCCGGTGCCGACAATGTATTATCATCATAGGGATTACTGGGTTCATCAATATAGCTAGCTAAATCCTGACCATTTAAAGTCGAAGTTGAGCCATTAATATTGGTGATGCGTTTGACCAACAACACATTGGGGTTGTTGAGTGCTACGCTGCTAAATTCTGAAGTGTTGCCTTGGCTGTCGGTAGCTGTGGACGTAATATTTTTAGCACTGGATAAACTCATGGTCGTGGCGTTGGTGAATTCACAGGCTGAGTTAACACCAAATAGTCCATTGGCATCAGTAGTACAAGAACCAATATAGGTTTTACCTTCGCCATGAGAGGTTGATCGAGTATCGTTCAGAATCACTTCTCCGTTATTATTACCATCATCATCTGCCACAAACAACTCTACAGTTGCATTGCCAAAAATAGGATTGCCGATAGAGCTGCTCCCCACATAGCCTTTAACCTTAAGTTTGCCTGCATTTAATGTTGATGCAGTAATGACTGGATAATCGATGCCGTTATTGGGCTGAGTGGCACTAATCAAACCATCGTTGGGAGTGACCCCATCGATTTGATGGTCAATGCCCAATTTAGCATTTTGGTAGATACTGTTTTGTGATATGCGGTTTCGCACTCCCGTATTGAGTGGGCCACCATAATATACAGCAATTCCGCTACCCTGACCTAAGCCAGTATTTTTGGTGCCCCTGATGATATTTTTTTGGATCGTTGTGTCGCTAGAAGAAGCATTGATCGCATAGACATTGTTGTTAGTAAAAGTGTTGTTCTCGATCATAATGAAACTTGAATAGCTAATCTGAATCCCCTGTCCTTGGGCACTGGCATACCCAGGCTTACTAGAATCACGAATTAAATTGCGCTTTATGGTAATGTTTTTAGTGCCCTCAACAGTTTCTATCTGGTCAGCATAAATGCCACTAGCATTAGATCCATTATTGTTTTTAGGGCCATTATAAGCTACTTCATTGTCAATAAAATCAACACTAGTACCGTTGGTGTTTTCAAAGGTAATCGCATCTGAATTATATGCCAAATAGTTATTAAAGATATTTGCGGCTCCGGCTGTTTGCAAGGTGTAGCCTACATCAATTGTGGGAACACCTGGATCGGAACCATCTGCCATCGTGCCGCCTAGTAGTTGGGTGATAGTTGCAGGGCTGCTATTGGGAACAACATCATTAATTACAATTGCCCCTTTGAGCAAGGTCGCTAAATTACCGGTAGTGCGATAGCCATAAATGGCAAACCCTTTGAGTAAGGTATTACCGCCATTCACCAAGATAGCGTTGGTGTTCGCAGGCACAGACCGCAGATCTAATACTACTTCTGGCTTGGGAATAGTGCTGAGATTTAAACCATCGACCCCCACTATGCCGCCAGTGCCGATGGTGCCACTATTTAAGTCGCTGACGTTGGTGGTCTGAGTGGTAGCATCTAAATGTGTGTCACTATCGGTAATACTAAAATTATTAGCCAAACTGATTACAGCAGCACCAATATTGCCACCAGTACCATTGATCCCACTGCTATAGCCTCCAGATAGTCCTGCGCGAGCTGCTCCGTCAGAAATCATAAAGATCGAGACTTCTTTGCCAGCAGTTTGACCTTCTTGAGCTAAATTAGTATTTTTTAGGGCATTACTATTGGTGACAAATTGGCGCAGGGAACCTTGACCAGCATCATTAGTGTTCACGATCGTGTCGAAATTATAGCCAAAGTCTATCCCGGTAACGTTAGTACTATTGACCTGCACAACGGTTAATGACTGAGCTTCCTCTGTGGGAGTATCTAAGGTGGCAAGATTAGCATTAGCGGTATTCGATGAGGCATCGATTTCGGCTGGTTTTTCACCCCCTACATGGTCGGTAACATTAATAACCGTTCCTGTGAATGCATCAGTGCGGAAGGTTTGTACTGGGATTAAAGTACTGACATAACCTAGACGGGAGGATGTAACAGTGCTATTTACTACCCGAATTTTGTAATTTCCGGCTTGTATGCCACCAGTAACGTTGGTATCATCAAACTTGTATAGCCCAGCGCTATCAGTTGTAGTAAATCCTTTGAATGCTCCAGTAGAATCATAGATTTCGACTCTGGCATTGGCACGACCCGAGGTGGCCGGGGTATTGAGAGGACGACCCACACCACCGCCATAGTTAGGGTCTTCAAATACTGTTCCAGAAATTTGGATATTAGTAGCAAGACTACAATATGAAACCGGTCCCATACCAACCCCATTTGATCGTTCTGGGCTAATAGTATTGGTTGAGCTGGAATTTCCTGGCTCAAGTCGCTGGAATACCACGCGCCGCATACCAACCGTATTTTGTAATGTGATTGTTCCGTTGGAATTACCATAAGTGCCACCAGCCGTTAAGCTGGCGCTGTAAGTAGTCGGCTCTAGGGTTTGAGTATCGGTAAAGAAAGCCAAAGACCCAAATCCAGTCGGTGTGCCATCTACAAACCCATAACTCGTAGCGCTGGTAATATCAGCACCAGCACCATTGTAAACATTCAAAATTTTGATATGTTCAATGCCATCAGTGTTGCCATTAATTGCCGAAAAGGCCATGTTCAAAGCAGTAATATCACCATCAAATGAAACCTCATAGGTTTCAGTATCTCGTCCAAACCAGCTTCGTACCACTCTATCGTCAGAACCTAGCCAGATACCACCAACAGGGTTTCCAGTCCCTAGGGGATAAAGGTTCGGGCTAGGACCGCTGATTGTATTAGAGCCAGACAGCTTTTTCACCGTCATGGTGCGTCCGCCGCCACCCGCATTACTATAAGTGATGGTGGTAGCGTTATCAGTCGCTCCTGCGTTTAAATCTGCAATGGAGAGGGTATTAATCGGGCAAGTTAAGGGCAAAACTGAAGCCTGAGGACGAACCACTGTTATGCCAGCGATCGCCACCTTATAATCTTCTACTTCACCGTCATTTGCAGTACCACTAGGGGTAGCTGAGGTGACGTTGTTATCTGTAGTTAACCGGAACCTGGCAAAGGTATTGCCTGCTGCACCCATAGTGATTCCACTCCAGCTCAGAGCGGTTGTAGGATTGCCATCATTAGTACCTGTATTGACTGTGACACTGGTGTATTCACTGCTTTCAAAGGTGCCGTTTTTATTGAAATCTACCCAGGCGTGAAGCGTGGCTGGGTTGCCGCTAGTATTAGTGACTTTGATATTAGCAGCGGGAATGCTGTAGCTAGTTGCTCCAGGAGTGAGGTTGGGGAGGGTGACGCCATCTTCATCACCGGGGCTACCGTTGATATCGTCTCCGTCGGCATTAGCAGATGCTAAGGATGTCGCTTCGCTGTCGATATTGGCTCCTAATTTTAGGGTATTGACAATGTTATGGTTGGCATCACCATAGGCATTTGTGTCAATGCCATTAGGTGCTGTACCGCTAGTGGGGGAATCGCTATAGTCTCTAGCCACAACAGTTACATCTTCACCAGTACTGGCAGAGGCATTGTAGCTGACAGTGGCACTGTTTCCTGATGGATTATTGTAAGTACTACTAGCAGAATTTTGATAAGTGCCACTAGTAACTCCTGAGCCAACATTGACCGTGAAGAGAATCGCGACGCTGCCACCAGGAGGAATGGTAAAAGTGCCCCACGTAGGTGTGGTTACTCCAACAGTAGGATTTGTGGTTGTAGCACGATTGGCACCACCATTGAGAGTTATTGTTCCGGTAGAAGCATAAGTAAATCCGTTGGACAATGTGCCAAGAATATTGACATCTGTCGCATTACCCCCAGCACTATTAGAGACTGTAATTGTGTAGTTGGCAGTGCTACCCGCTGTGACATTAGGGGTTGTAGTAATTTTATTAACAGTTATATTAGCGGGATTATCAACAACTACTTTGGCTGTGGCAGGAGCATTGTCAGTGGTATCAAACGTTGTATCTATTTGCACTGAGCCGATGTGACCAATTGCGCTATTGGTATAAATGCCCAAAGTGCTAGGAATATCTGCTTGATAAGTTAATGTACTAGATCCATTAGCAGGAACCGTGAATAAATTGAAAAAAGTAAGATCTTGCCCTGAAATAGTAGGATTGGCGATAGTAATACCATTGAATTTAGCTGAACCAGCTACATAAGTAGCATTAACAGGACTAGATGGCAAAACGTCTTTGATGTCATCTAGGGTTACAGGAACAGTCCCAGAGTTGTTTAAAGTAATAGTGTAAGTAACTCTACTAGCTCCTGTTAACTGGCTAACATTAACACTTTTAGTTAAGGTGGTTGTGTTGTTGGTAGATCCAAGTTGTCTTAAATTAGCCCAGCTACTAGTGTCTGTGTGTTTAATTGGATTACCACTACTAATCTCATTAATTGGGCTTAATGAAGTATTGGAGGAGGTGGTAGCAGTAGCCAGAAATGTATATTTAATGGAGTAGGTAGCAGTAGTCTTGTCAACAATTCTAAATAATGTGTCAGTATAAGTACCTGTTGAGGGACCAGAATTAACGGTGAATTCTGTTTTGACTAGCTGATAACTATTAGCGGGCCAATTTGCCAAGCTAGCAGGGGTCATAGCAAAAACACCTGCTGCTCCAACTGTGCCTGCATCACCAGTAGAAGTGACAACTATTTCTCCTCCTAGTTGACCTGGATTGGGGCTAACAGTAGCAGAAGTAATTTTATTGGCTGAAGCGCTAATCGTTGCTTCAACTGCTGCAAAAGAGAAGCTATGGTTGCAAATAGAATCAGCTACTAAATCTGGGCGTGTAGAAAATAGTCTCACATTATGACTTTGAGCGCTCGTAGTCGCACCAGAAGCATTAAGGTAAAAATAAGCCATTTTGCTACTACCAGCAGCCAGCGGCCCAATATGTACAATTCCATCTTCATTAGTTGCTAGCCCTACCTTACCACCCGTGAAATTATCTAATTTAACCCAAAGGTCGTTATAATTTGCTCCACTGTTGTTAGTTATTTTGTAGCCAACATACATTCCCGTGATATTGTCGCCCAGGTCAATATAGTAAGTACCGGAATGAACAGGAGTAACATTTCCTGTGTTGCAAGACCCAGAAGCTAATGCTGGCTGTTGATCACTAAGACTAAATGGCAAGGAAATAATGCTTGCTATTAATCCTATACGGATTAAATTTGTATTTCGTAGTGATTCAAAAAAAGCTTTCATAGTTGATAGATCTAGATAATGAAAATTTGGTGATATTAAATCAAGGCAACGCACATTTGAGACAGTTGCCTTCCGAGCAGCAGGGGAAAACCAGAGGAGCATAGTTTGGTGGTTATTTTGCTAAAATATCAAAAAATTAGTAATATAAACCTGCTACGAATGCACTGTTTTCGGAACAGGTCTGAATACTAGGTGTTCTTATGATGCCCATGATGCAGGCTTAGTTTGTAGTGAAATCACTGAATTTTCAGAGTAGTAAAAACACGCAGATAATATTATGCAAGGCATCATGTTTAAATTGATTTGAATCGCATCAAACACAAAGATACCCACTCAATTAAGTGGGCATTTTGAGGCTTTCGCATTGGTAGAGTCCAATTCGCAGTATTATCAAGAAGGAGACTAAATGTCTTTTAATAATGCCAATTATTCACTAAGAACGGATTGCCAAATACTAAACCAAGGGAGAAAATGAGTAGAATCTTTCGACAATAAAGGATTTTTTGTGTAATGACACAGTGCTTTTACAAGCTTTTGTAGTCACAGGCATTAATAATCTTTTGTTGCTTATATCTACTTTGGCAAATTAACTAAGTGAAATCAACAGAGGAAACACTTAATCTGCTGGTTAATATTTTTACTGATATCTAGGTATTATCATCTTATCAAGCACCGATCCACTGCCAAGATAGATAAACAACCGTGTAATTACACAGATTCAAAAAAATACAATTTGCTGAAATTAACTCTAATTGTCAGAACTACCGGCGATTGTGGACGGTTATGGAGGCAGGCCATCTCAGATCTGTTAAATATACGCAAAACCCTAGATAATGGCATTGGCGATCGTTCCCCCAAATTATTCTCCCATGTCTTTACCAACTGTTTTAGTTTATTGGCTGCCCACTGTGGCCTATTGGCTGCTCCTAGCTGTAATGCTGCTGGGCGTAGTTGGAGCCTTTATCCCCGCTATTCCAGGGCCAAGCTTGATTGTGGGAGCCATTGTAGCCGCCGGTTTTATCTATGGATGGTCGCAAATGAGCATCCCTTTGGTGGTGTCGATTATTGTTTTGGTTCTTTGTTTTGCGATCGAATACCTAGCCGGAGTCCTGGGTGGTCAAAAGGCCGGAGCCAGTCACTGGGGACAAATTGGTGCCATGATTGGCTTAGGTCTGGGCTTTTTTGGCATGTTGCCCGCCTTGCCCGTGGGTGGCCCACTGCTGGGAATTTTCTTTGGGCCTTTTATTGGTGCCGTGGTAGGCGAAATTCTTTATTTGCTGCGCGATAAAAGTTTGTCTGCGCTCGATCGACTGCAAAAATCTCTCCGAGCTGGCATTGGCATTGTGGCAGGTTCACTGGTGGGCTTGGTAATGCAGGGGCTGCTTTCGCTGGGAGCCTTAATTGTATTTTTGTTTTATACGTATTCTTACGGCTGGCCTGCTTAAGCATTTTTGGGGAACACCGATCGGGTTGACCGACTCTAGCAGATAATGTTTGGGGGTATCCCACAGATATCTCTCAATTATGTTAGTTCAACACTACAAAGTGAAGTGTCTAGCATTTCAAACCATCTATCTACTGCTAATTTATTAGGGTGTGAGCAATGAACAATCAACTTTTCCAAGGACTTTTATTAGGAGCTTTGGTGTTTCAGGGTGTGGTAATTTTTTCGGCTGATGCCGCAACGCCCAACAGATCGAAGGTTTCGGCAACAAAGCCCGCCAAACCCACCGCTAAGCCAGAAGCTGAGCCACCGCTGGTAATTAACAAAACAACAATTCAAGACAACGGCGTGCGCTATGAGCTGACCGGCTGTCGGCGAGAAAGTGCCGCCACCGCTACTAGTCTGGTTTGTCGTTTGTTGGTCACTAACAGAAGAAAAAATGACGTGGCCGCCTCTTTAAAGGTAGCTGGCAGCAGATTTATCGATCGAGATGGAGAAGAGTATCTAGCTAAAGAAGTCAAGCTCGGCAGCGTGAAAGCTGAAGAAGAAGCCCAGAATACTCTAATTGCGGGCATTCCAACCAAAGCAACGGTAACATTTGATGCTCCGGCGGCGAATGTGGCTACCATGCGGGTCTTGGCCATCAACCACTCTCCTGGTGATACTCTGAAGTTTTTAGATGTGAAAATTGGTAAGTAATCACTGATGCAAATAGCTACCTGGAACGTCAATTCGATACGTACTCGCCTGCAAATTGTGACCGACTGGCTGCAACGCCAGCCAGTAGATGTGCTCTGTCTCCAAGAAACCAAGGTGACAGATGAACAGTTTCCTCGATCGGCTTTTACTGATCTGGGCTATGAGGTGTACATTTCTGGCCAAAAATCTTATAACGGCGTAGCCCTCATTAGCCGCCAGCCCCTCACCAATGTTGCGGTGGGATTTGCTGGCATACTAGGGGCTGAGCCAGTGGGAGATTTGGACGAGCAAAAAAGAGTAATTTCTGGCCAGCTCGGGGATGTGTCGATCGTTAATTTGTACGTGCCCAACGGTAGCGAAGTGGGCAGTGAAAAATATCAATACAAGCTGCGCTGGCTGGAGTTGCTGCGGCAATATCTGGTAGCGCAGTCTGATAAATCGCTCTGTGTTTGCGGTGATTTTAATATTGCTCTGGAAGCGATCGATATTTACACTAAAAAGAAAGATGACCACATTATGTATTCGCCAGTGGAAAGGGCAGCGCTCAAGTCTGCGGTGCTAGATTTAGGGCTAAAAGATGTGTTTCGGCACTTTGTGACCGAACCTGGTCACTATAGCTGGTGGGACTATCGCCAGGGCGGCTATAGCCGCAATCGGGGCTGGCGGATTGACCATATGTATCTGAGTCCAGAGTTGATCGATCGGGCGACGGGCTGCACGATCGACAAAGCGCCCCGCGAACTAGAGCAGCCCAGCGATCACACGCCGGTAATTGTAGAGATTGAGCAACCTGTGTTAACTTAACGAAAGCCCATACTCCTACCAAGTTCCATGCTGTCTCGTCGCAACTTTTTTTCGGCTGTCTTTGCTGTTGTTCTCAGTTTTTTAAGCTGGTCAAATTTTGTGCCAGCGGCCTATGCCCTGGGTGGTAAGCTACCCGCGCTAAATTCTCCGGCTCCAAGTTTCTCGCTGCCAACCAATACCGGCGATGGTACAGTATCGCTGCAAGACTATCAGGGTAAATGGGTGGTGTTGTATTTTTATCCCAAGGATTTCACCTCGGGCTGTACTCTAGAAGCTCGGCGTTTTCAGCAAGATATGGGTGAATATACGAGCAGAAATGCCCAGATTATTGGTGTCAGCGCCGACTCGGTAGATTCTCACGCCAAGTTTTGCGACTCTGAGGGTTTGAAGTTTCCGCTGTTGGCGGATGAAGGCGGTGCAGTTAGTAAGTCTTATGGTTCTTGGTTGGGCATTTTTTCGATGCGCCATACTTTTATTATCTCGCCCAAGGGTGAGCTGAAAGCGACTTTTACCGGTGTCAATCCTTCTGTACACAGCAAAGAAGTACTATCTAAGTTGGACGAGTTGAAGTCGGCGTGAGATTTTAATCTTAGAGGCACAAATTGCTACCCTAATCCTGAAGCGTTTGGATAAATGCCTCGACGGCATCATATTGATCGGCCATCCGGGAGTGAAATTCCAGCGATCGCAGATCTAGATCAGGTAACAATTCGCTTTGGCGCACCAACTCATAACCTGTCGATAGCTCCTCTTGCGCCTTCGGCAACCGCAAAACATAAACCGCAATCACACCATCTTCCCAGAACCAAACTTCTGGGACTCCGATACGACGATAGATTTCCAGCACATCGATTCCGCCACTGGTTACGGTGATTTCGATGGCCAAATCTGGAATCGATTTACGTTCTCCTAGGCTATAGGATTCATCAGGTTCCTTGCGTGCGCCAAGCGCTTTCATGCCGAGAGTTGCACTACCTGATGCATAAAAGCGAATTTTTTTTACTCGCAGGTATGCTTCGATCAGTTGAGCACAAGTCTTTTTGGGTGTTTCATGATCGCCAGACAACGGAGCCATAATTTCTAACAATCCATCTAAGTACGTCAGGCGTGCCCCTGTTCCAGTCATGTCTTCATCCAGCTTTTGCAGAATTTCCCACGCTACACCAGAAAGTAACGCAGCACTAGATTTTAGGGTTGTTTGAGAAGCTGAGACTACCATTTAATTCAACTTTTCAGTGATATTTTTTCATCATACCGCATCTGCAAAATTGCCAAGCGAGTTGATAAAATAGCCCTGTTTTTTTAAGTAACATCTACAGATTCATCGCCAGACAGTTGAGAATTTTGGTATGCTGCCACTATGCAACAAGTAGATTTCACCACCCTGACCGCAGCTTGCCAAGAGCTGTCGATCGATTGGATTCCTTCGCGGTTAGAAACCGTTTACCAATTCGACAAACACACCATCGCTCTGGGCTTGCGCAACTTTGCCGGTCGCGGCTGGCTAGGCATTTCCTGGCATCCAGAAGCTTCACGGATTGCCATGACTCAGGCTCCGCCCAAGATTCCCGATACTTTTACCTTTAGTCAGCAGCTTAAGTCCCAGCTTGGGGGTTTGGCCTTGGTGGCGATCGCACCAGTAGCTCCCTGGGAGCGGGTGATGGATTTGCAGTTTGCCCGCAGACCGGGAGATCCGATCGAGTTCCATTTGTTTGTGGAAGTGATGGGTAAGTATAGTAACGCCACCTTGACCGATGCCGATCGATTAATTATTTCTACTGCTCACCAAGTTAGCGGCAAACAGTCTTCGGTACGCACGGTGCAGACTGGACAGCCCTATGAGCTGCCGCCGGGAATGCTCAGCGCCATGCCGAAATTGAATGAATCGATCGAAGATTGGCAAGAACGAGTTAGCTTGCTGCCGGGATTGGTCACTAAGCGCTTGATCGCTAGCTATCGGGGCTTGAGTACGGCTTTAACCAGTGGGTTATTAGTAGCTGCCGGGTTGGCGATCGATAGTCAGACCAGTGATTTATCGGCGGAGCAATGGCGATCGCTGTTTGTGCAATGGCAGAGTTGGTTGCAATGGGTAGAAGCAGGGGATCGTTGGCAGCCAGTATGGACGAAGGAGGGCTACAGCGTGATGGGTTGGGGCGATCGACCGGCTAAATCGGTCAATGCTTTGGTGGATGGTTATTTTCAGCAAATTTTAGGTCGATCGAACTTTGGGGCGGTGCGCCAGCAGCTCTTACAGAAGCTGAAGGTAGTGATGACTAAGTTAGAAGTAAAGGCGCAGACTTTTCGATCGCGGTTGGCAGAGTCGGTGGATGCTGATTTGAGTCGTAGTAAGGCTGATTTGCTGATGGCCTATTTGCATCTGTGGCGGCCCGGCATGACAGAGATTACTTTGGCCGATTTTGAAACCGGAGAGCAGGTGTCGATCGCGCTGCAACCCGAAAAAAACTGTATTCAAAACGCCCAGGCTTTGTATAAGCAGTTTCAAAAGCTCAAAAGGGCACAGACGATTGTGGTGCCTTTGTTAGCGGCGGTAGATGCAGAGTTGAGCTATTTAGCCCAAGTAGAAAACAGCGTGGGACAGCTCGAAGTTTATCAACAGCTCAGTGATTTAGAGACTTTAATTGAGATCAAAGAAGAACTAATTTTAAGTGGTTATATGGCTGCTCCGGCCAATCGATCGAAGCCTTTGGCTGTCACCTTGCCCCATCGATTTACTAGCCCCAGCGGCTTTGAGGTATTGATCGGGCGCAACAATCGCCAGAATGATTTATTGACCTTTAAAACTGCAACTGACTATGACCTGTGGTTTCATGCTCAAGAAATTGCGGGCAGCCATGGGTTGCTGCGTTTACCGGCTGGTGAAGTAGCCCAAGAGGCCGATTTGCAGTACACCGCTAACTTGGTGGCTTACCATAGTCGCAGTCGCCAAAGCGCAGCGGTGCCAGTTGTTTACACAGCGCCTAAGCATGTTTATAAACCTAAGGGCGCACAGTTAGGAATGGTGATTTATAAGCATGAGCAGATCATTTGGGGAAATCCACAAGTGGCAGCCAAAAGTTTGCTGTAATCCAGCGATTTCTTAGTTTGCGATATGCTGTAATTGTGCAAACTAGAGTCTGAAAGACATAAAGACAATCGTTTTGGGTTTATCGGGGGGCGTAGATAGCTCTGTTAATTAATGTTTTACGGACTACTGTCAGAATACTAAATTAGTCATGACTCGATCGACCCAGGATTTGCTATGATGCGCCACTTTAATACCGCTGGCCCCTGTCGGCAAAACCTTCATTATATGTTGCCTTCAACCAGTAGGCTGCCAAATCTGGAGCAATTTATCGCCCAAGAAAACTACTTCGTGATTCATGCCCCCAGGCAAATCGGCAAAACCACCGCCATCATGGGTCTCGCCCAGCAGCTTACTGCCAGCAACCGCTACGCGGCAATCGTTCTCTCGGCTGAAGTTGGTGCTCCTTTTAGTCAAGATATCGCATCTGCCGAAGATGCCATCCTCGGTGCTTGGCAAAACACCATCTCCATACGTCTCCCTCCAGATTGCCAGCCACCTGTTTGGGCTGCTTCCCCACCTGGTCAGCGCATTCGTGATGCTCTCCAAACCTGGGCGATCGCCTGCCCTAAGCCTCTAGTGATTTTCATTGATGAAATCGATGCTCTGCAAGATCTAGCGCTAGTTTCGATGCTGCGCCAACTGCGCGATGGCTACACCAATCGTCCTAAAGCTTTTCCTCAATCTTTGGGTTTAATTGGAATGCGTGATGTGCGAGATTATAAGGTAGCTGCGGGTGGAAGCGAACGGCTACAAAGTTCCAGTCCCTTTAACATCAAAGTAGAATCGTTAACTATGCGTAACTTCTATGCCGCAGAAGTTGCCGAACTATATCAGCAGCACACCAATGATACCGGTCAAACCTTTGAGCCAGCCGCTATCCAGCTAGCTTTTGATTTGACCCAAGGGCAGCCCTGGCTAGTGAATGCGATCGCTCGTCAGCTTACCGAAGTTATCGCCCCCGAGCCATCAATAACTATAACTTCAGCGATGGTCGAAGAGGCTAAAGAAATTCTCATTCGTCGCCAAGATACCCACCTCGATAGCCTCGCTGAAAGACTGCGAGAAGATCGGGTTAAAGCAATTGTGCAGCCGATGTTGGCTGGTCAAAGCTTACCAGAGACTTCTAACGAAGATCGTCAATACTTGGTCGATCTGGGTTTGCTGCGTCGTGATCCTGCCGGAGGACTAGTGATAGCTAATCCCATTTATCGGGAGGTATTACCAAGGGTGTTGGCTCAAGGGCCACAGGATAGTCTGCCGATGATCGCCCCCAGTTGGTTGAAGGTAGATGGGACGATGGATCTGGAGTGGCTGCTGACAGCATTTTTGGAGTTTTGGCTCCAACATGGCGAAGCATTGTTAAAAAGCGCTTCCTATCCCGAAATTGCCCCTCATTTGGTGCTGATGGCTTTTTTGCATCGGGTAATTAACGGCGGTGGTTCTTTGGAACGGGAGTACGCGATCGGGCGCGATCGAATGGATTTATGTTTGCGCTATGGAGAGGTGAAGCTGGGCATTGAAATCAAGGTCTGGCGCGACAAAAAGGCCGATCCGGTGGTCAAGGGACTAGAGCAGCTTGAGGGATATTTGAAGCGGATTGGTCCGGCTGAGGGCTGGTTGGTGATCTTCGATCGCCGAAGGCGCAAGCGGAGCTATCGGCGGAAAAATGCCTTAGAGCTAGAGGAGCGGTTGGGGGAAACTAAGATGCAAACCAGCACCGGACAAATGGTGACGGTGATTCGTGCTTAGGCTCTTCAAGCTAGGTGGAGTTAGGTATAATGAGGTGCAAAGTTTTACAAAATTACAACGATAGTTTGTCTAGGGCGCTACTTAAAATACTAAATCAGCTTGGGGCTACCGAGTAGCTCATATCACCATGAACCGTCACTTTAACACTGCTGGCCCTTGCCAAAGCGATATTCACTACATGCTATCACCAGCAACTCGATTACCCCAGATTGATCGACTCATCGACCAGCGCAACTATTTTATTATTCATGCCCCCCGGCAAATCGGCAAAACCACCGCCATTCAAGCCCTCGCCCAAGACTTAACTACCCAAGGTCACTATACAGCAGTAGTGGTCTCTGCCGAAACCGGCGCAGCATTTAGCCACGAACCCATATTAGCCCAAAGCCAACTTTTAATTGCTTGGTACGAAGCCATCTGCTTTTGGCTACCAGCCGAACTACAGCCACCCGACTGGAGCCATTGCACCACCCTTGGTCAAGCCCTGGGCTTATGGTGTCGTCATAGTCCTAGACCGATCGCGCTGTTTGTTGACGAAATCGATGCGTTGCAAGACGAGGCACTAGTGACAGTCTTACGTCAACTGCGCGATGGCTACAACCGAAGACCTACAGGGTTTCCGGTCTCAGTTGGGCTAATTGGAATGCGCGACGTGCGAGATTACAAAGTCGCCTCAGGCGGCAGTGACAGATTGCAAAGCTCTAGTCCCTTTAACATCAAAGTAGAATCGCTAACTATGCGTAACTTCTATGTCGCAGAAGTTGTCGAATTGTATCAGCAGCACACTGATGATACCGGTCAAATCTTTGAGCCAGAAGCTATACAGCTAGCTTTTGATTTGACCCAAGGCCAGCCCTGGCTGGTGAATGCGATCGCCCGTCAGCTCACAGAAGTAATTGCCCCAGAACCATCAATAACTATAACTCCAGCGATGGTCGAAGAGGCTAAAGAAATTCTCATTCGTCGTCAAGATACCCACCTCGATAGCCTCGCTGAAAGACTGCGAGAAGATCGGGTTAAAGCAATTGTGCAGCCGATGTTGGCTGGTCAAAGTTTACCAGAGACTTCTAACGAAGATCGTCAATACTTGGTCGATCTGGGTTTGCTGCGTCGTGATCCTGCCGGAGGACTGGTGATAGCTAATCCCATTTATCGGGAGGTATTACCAAGGGTGTTGGCTCAAGGGCCACAGGATAGTTTGCCGACGATCGCTCCCAGTTGGTTGAAGGCAGATGGGACGATGGATCTGGAGTGGCTGCTGACAGCATTTTTGGAGTTTTGGCTCCAGCATGGCGAAGCACTGTTAAAAAGCGCTTCCTATCCCGAAATTGCCCCTCATTTGGTGCTAATGGCTTTTTTGCATCGGGTAATTAACGGCGGTGGTTCTCTGGAACGAGAATATGCCATTGGCCGCGATCGAATGGATTTATGTCTGCGCTATGGAGAGGTGAAGCTGGGCATTGAAATTAAGGTCTGGCGCGACAAAAAGGCCGATCCGGTGGTCAAGGGACTAGAGCAGCTTGAGGGCTATTTGAAGCGGATTGGTCCGGCTGAGGGCTGGTTGGTGATCTTTGATCGGCGTGCAAATGCCTTAGAGCTAGAGGAGCGGTTGGGGGAAACTAAGTTGCAAACCAGTACCGGACAAACGGTAACAGTCATCCGAGCTTAGGCTCTCGCGTTTGCGATATGCTGTAAGGGTGCAAACTAAAGTTTGAAAGACATGAAGAAAATCGTTGTGGGTTTATCGGGGGGCGTAGATAGCTCCGTAGCCGCCGCCCTGCTGTGCGATCGAGGATATGAAGTAATTGGTTTGACCCTGTGGCTAATGAAGGGCAAGGGACAGTGCTGCTCAGAAGGAATGACCGATGCGGCCAAGATTTGTGAGCAGTTGGGCATTGAGCATCACATTGTAGATAGCCGCGAGACTTTTGAAAAATATATTGTGGACTATTTGGTAGAAGGCTACCAGGCTGGGATCACTCCTTTGCCTTGTTCGCAGTGCAATAGTGAAGTGAAATTTGGGCCGATGGTGGCCTACGCCAAAGCCACTTGGAATAGTGACTTTATTGCTACCGGACATTATGCCAGGATTGATAAAGTGTCTGGTCGTTATCGTCTGCGGCGGGCGGTGGATTTGACCAAAGATCAGTCCTACTTTTTGTATACTCTGACCCAGCCGCTGCTGGCTGCCACGGTTTTTCCTTTGGGTGAAACCCATAAGACCGAAACTAGGGCGATCGCCGACACCATGGGGCTTTCTACTGCTCAAAAGCCCGAAAGCATGGATTTGTGTCTGGTAGAAAAACACGGCTCGATGCAGTCTTTTTTAGAAAAATATCTTGAACCAGCTCCTGGTCAGATTGTGAACTGTCAAGGTGAGGTGCTAGGTGAGCATCGGGGGATTCACAATTACACGATCGGGCAACGGCGGGGTATTGGTCTGGCGGCACCAGATCCGCTGTATGTGGTGGCTTTGAATCCCGGCAAAAACCAGGTGGTGGTTGGTTCCCGCGCTGAAACCCATAGCTCAGAATGTCTGGTCGATCGAATTAACTGGGTGTCGATCGAGCAACCCAGCACTCCCATTCGAGCAGAAGTCCAAGTGCGCTATCGATCGCCTGCGGCTTTAGCCACGGTAATTCCATTGGCAAATGGCGCAGCTAAGATTATCTTTGATGAGCCGCAGTTTGGTATTACTCCTGGTCAAGCAGCCGTTTGGTACGACGGTGATGTAGTACTTGGTGGCGGTATTTTGATCCATTAATTTGGTCTGTCGCGCACAGCTCGATCGGCCTGAGCCACAATTTCTACACTCTGGGCAATTACCCTCGATCGCCACTGCTCAGACTCTGGGCAAAAGATTTCTTTCATTTGCTCTTTAGTCCGCAGATAAACTGGGTCTGTGGCTGCTAGCCAATTGTGAACGTAGTTCTCTTGGCGTAGCATCATCAGCACCTTGGCAAAAGAGTAGGTGCCAAACTCCGCACAAAAATAGTTGTAGTTACGAGGCTGAAGCAATTGACGAGTCCATTGGCCAATATTGCCTCTGACCTGATATTTTTTTTTGCCGCCATCAACGGCCAAAATATACTCCGCCCCAAAGTAAGCCTGTAAATTCTGCAACTCTGCCGGAGTCACGACCGTATCCATCAATAATTGGTAGGTACCCCACTTCCCTAAACCGGTATGGAAATCTAAATGCAGAATATTTTGTGATTCCCCCATCCATTGAGGTAAATGCTCTTGCAGAATTTGCTGGGTCTTACTGGCCGCCTGACCACCGAAAAATAAGCCTTGAGGAAAATCATATTGACCCTCGGCAACGGCTTGCCAGATGTTAGCCAGTTTGTATTTAGCGATCGCCCCCAACATCTGAGGCACAAACCAATCAATGCTACCCAGCCGCTCGGGATTTAAAACCGTCGATATTTTGCCATATATCGGCGAACTGCCACGATATTCTTCTCCCGGCAATAAAAAATTGCGATTCAGATCAATATTGTCTTCATTGCAACGCCGCAAATGAGCAAAGCCATAAGGATTGAGAGCATGAATAAACACCCAATTAAGATCGGTAGCCAACGAGCCAGAATCCATCAATGCCAACTGCACTGCCGCACCAAAGAAGCCTTCCCCACCATGTAATCCGCTAGAAACTAAAATAGTGGGTCTACTCGGCAAGGATGCGGAAATAGCGACATCAATTGATAAATCCTCCATAACTGAGTAAGAATCGGTTTGCCAACCTAATTCTGCTGCCCTGCTACAGAATCGATCGCGGGCAGTGTAATAGTTCGGAGAAAAATTAGATGCAGGAGAGTCAGTCATAAACGTAAATAGTTACAGCTACTTCAAATCAAAAAAGCCATCAACTTTCCTGATGAAATCTACAGCCTGCGCAAGGTCCCATGGGCAACACCGCACAGCGAATTAACTCCGATCGAGCGTTAAAACTACAGCTAGCATCCCCAATAATCCAGCGACCATCAATTAAACTGCGCTCTTTTGGTCGATCGGCCACCTGCACATACAAAGAAATTTTCGCTAACTGATATCGTCCTGCTCGATATTGATAACAGTGGCGACGCTCTAACACTGCGTAAGTAACATGATCTAAATCTAAATAATCACCGGGCTGCGGAGTCCAATCTAAAACTAGTCGATCGATCTTCGCCTGAGAATGACTAAGAATCACCTCAGTCGGTAAAGAGTAGGCTTCCATGGCAGTTTGCAAAAGTCCAAGAACCCATCGTACCAAAAATCACCGAACCCCGCACCCCAAAACGTAGGGGCGGGTTTAGCCGCCAACACAACAAAAACCCAAAATTAAAAAATCAAAACCCGCCCTTCAGCGGGTTTTGATCAAGACCATTGATTCCAATAAAATTGATTTCAATAAATCAAAGAATCCTATCGAACAAAGTTCAACAGCTCTTTAGGAGAAGCCAAAAGATCGATCGCCACAAAGAAAATCTTGCCCTGAGGATCTAACAAAAAGCGCCAAGCCATATTCATACCCACATTGGCACCAAACCAAGGAGTTTGCACCTTACCTGTCACCTTAATTTGATTAAAGTTACCCTCAGCAGGCTCATTAGTACCCCGCTCTGGCATCAGCTTCAAGTTTTGGCATTCTTCTTGTAGGTAACGGAAAACCGCTTCTTTACCAACAATTGGCCTTTGGAATGGAGGCTGCAAAGCACCATCAGCAGCAAACAGGTCAATTACCGCGCTGAAGTCATTGGCATTCATATTATTGATGTAGCTCAAGACAGTGGCGTTGTCTACGCCTTCGATCGCTACCTTGCTCCGCTCACTAACTTCTTGAGGCAACACCATCGGCTCAGAAACCTTCACAGTGCCTTCGCCCACATAGCCCATATCTACAACAGTGTTGCGCAACACGGTAATCTGTTGGCCTTGTTCCAATTCACGGATGACTTGCAAAATAGCCGAGGCATTAGCCGAGAGCTTGTATCCTTCAGGAATAGGAGCTACCTTACCTTCAGCCATCCATTCACCCAACTGATACCAAAAACCAAGTTTGATGTTGGGAGTAAATACACCGTAAGCACGGCAAATTTCATTGTCTGCACGGTTGGCTAGGTCACACATAGCCTGAGACTGTTCAGTAAAAGACATATCTTTAATTTTGTTCAGCAAACCCTGAGCCAAAATCATGCTAGCTGCACCAGGGGCTGCAACGGTAATGGTGGTACCCATTTCTTCGTATGCGAACCAAATTAAAGCAAGCTGATCTTCAGCGCTGAGTTGGTTAAAACGGGCAATAGTTGCTGGAACCGCATCAGCAGCGAGAGTTCCGGGAAAAATACCGCGTGCGGAATCGATGGTGAATGCCATGGCTGTGAGGTACTCCTTATGTATCTGACGACTAAATTGTTCTTATTATGCGCTGAGTCAGCGTTTTTTCGTATCTAGACTTTACTCTATTACATTTTTGTTACGAAAGTAAATAAATCTTTACATTTTTTTTAGAGAGGGCAATCCATACCAGGGCGTTTGAGGATATTCGTGGTGCTCCCAGTGGTATCCAAAGTGGTAGCAGGTCAGCAAAGACCACACCGGATGGAGGTTGCTGCTGTGGATGGAGACTTCTTTACCAGCTATTGGTCTGTGGGGCAAATAAGTACCAAAGTAGAAGAGCTGAAGAGAGCTGAGCAGAATTGGCAATACCCACAAAAGTAGCAGGTTGAGGATAGAGACTTGCAAAATGTAATGGGCGATCGAAAACATCGCACCCATCCCAATT
The DNA here is from genome assembly GCA_013297675.1 of Synechococcales cyanobacterium bin59.metabat.ball.084. Lineage (GTDB taxonomy): Bacteria > Cyanobacteriota > Cyanobacteriia > Cyanobacteriales > Chamaesiphonaceae > JAAFHZ01. The sequence goes on from JAAFHZ010000005.1 coordinate 72,599, forward strand.
AACAGCTTTAGAGCTTGGGATCGATCGATATACCCACCCATAAACTTGCCATACCACCCCCAAAACCCGCGATCGGAGAAATCTGGATCTAGCTCAGTGGCAGGATGCTGATGGTGTAAAGCATGTTTAGCCAGCAGCGTTTCGTAGGGCAGCAAGGCATACAGCGTTGCACAGACAATGCCGATCCAGCGGTTCAAGTGAGGGCGATCGCTCCAAATACTGCCGTGCATGGCATCGTGCGCCGTAATAAATAAACCAGTCTGCAAAAAAGTCCTGATTAACAACAGCCCACCAATCCACCAAAGGGAGTAACTGGCTAGATCGATCGACCAAGATACCCATAAACTGAGCACCCAAGCAACCATTAACGGTAAAGATATCCAAAGACCCACGGGCAATGCGGCAAACCTGTAAGACGGCCACTTGAGTTTAGCTGATAAGATCTACAATGTTGCTTTCTTGTGCAAAGACTGTATCTATGAATACTCCGACGAACTCCCAAGTCGTAGAAATCCTCTCGCCCGAAGAAATGCGCCGCACCATCAAACGGATGGCCGCAGAAATTGTGGAAAGCTGTCGTAATTTAGCCGAAGTGGTGCTAGTAGGCGTGCATACTCGCGGTGTGCCCTTGGCTAAAGCTCTTGGTCAACAGATCGCCGAGCTAGAGGGAATAAATTTATCAGTCTCCACCATTGACATCACTTTCTACCGCGATGACCTGCAATCTAACAAGATCCGTACCCCAGTGCGCAGCCAAATAGACGTAGATATTAACGGCAAAATAGTCGTTTTGATAGATGACGTAATTTATAAAGGCCGTACCGCCCGCGCCAGCTTAAACGCCCTAGCCGAATATGGCCGCCCCGATCGAATTCTGTTGGCCGTGTTGGTCGATCGAGGACATCGCCAGCTCCCGATCCAGCCCGATTTTGTGGGTAAACGCCTGCCTACATCCCACGAAGAACAGGTGCGGGTGTATTTTCACGACACCGATGGTCGCGATACTGTGGAGCTGGTGCGCTAGATTAAGAAGAACAAAACGGACAGAGATTCTTTTTATGACCAATCCCCTTTTGACCAATCCTCTTTTAACTGGGCATGGCTTGCCCCCTTTTGCAGAAATCTTGCCCGAGCATGTAGAGCCAGCGATCGAGCAGCTTTTGCAAACAGTCAACGCCGAGCTGACTGAGCTAGAAAAAAACTTTACACCCACCTGGACTGGCCTAATTGAACCAGCCGATTTATTAGGCGAAAAGCTGACTTGGGCTTGGGGGATTATTGGTCATTTAATGGGGGTAAAAAACAGCCCAGAACTCCGCACGGCTTACGAAAACAGCCAGCCCGCAGTGGTGCAGTTTTTCATGCGGATGGGTCAGAGTCAAGCTCTGTATCAAGGCTTAAAAGATCTTCGTGCCGGTGCCGATTGGGCAAACATGACCAAAGCCCAACAGCGCATTATCGAAGCGGGTATCCGCGATGCGGAGTTGTCTGGAGTAGGTTTAACTGGTGAGCAAGGCGCAAGATTCAACGCCATTCAGTTAGAGCTAGCAGAACTGGGTAATCTGTTTTCTAACAACGTGTTAGATGCCACCAAAGATTTTAATTTAGACCTGACTGATCCTAACGATGTCGCCGGTCTACCCCCAAGCCTACTGGCACAAGCCGCCCAAGCTAGCCGCGCTGGTGGCCAGGAAGCAGCAACTCCCGAAAACGGCCCTTGGCGCATTACGCTAGACTATCCGAGCTATGTGCCCTTCATGGAACACAGCAAGCAGCGCCATCTGCGGGAAAAAGTCTACAAGGCTTTTGTGGGCAGAGCAGCCAGCGGTGAAAAAGATAACTGCGGTAATATTGAACGGATTTTGACTCTCAAACGAGAAATGGCTCAAATCCTCGGGTTTGGTAGTTTCGCCGAAATGAGCTTGGCCAGTAAAATGGCTCCTAACGTGGCAGCCGTAGAAAATTTGTTGGAATCGTTACGCAAGGTCAGCTTACCAGCCGCAACCCAAGAACGCCAAGAACTCCAGGCTTTTGCTCAGAGCCAAGATGCCACTGTCACCGAGCTAATGCCCTGGGATGCTGCCTTTTGGGCAGAGCGGCTACGGGAGCAGAAGTATGACTTTAACGATGAAGAGCTGCGCCCCTATTTTCCTCTAGAGCAAGTGTTATCGGGTTTGTTTGGTTTAGCCGATAAATTGTTTGGCATTGCAGTTACTGCCGCCGATGGTCAAGCACCAATTTGGCACCCCGATGTGCGCTACTTCCAGGTAAAAAAAGATGGAGAACCGATCGCCTTCTTTTACTTAGATCCCTACAGTCGTCCCGGCGAAAAACGCGGTGGAGCCTGGATGGATGACTGCATTGGACGGGCAAAGTATACCAATATCGAAGGTGTGCGTTTACCAGTAGCTTATTTGGTTTGTAACCAAACTCCACCGGTAGATGGCAAGCCCAGCTTGATGAGCTTTAGTGAAGTAGAAACTCTGTTCCATGAGTTTGGCCATGGTTTGCAGCACATGTTAACTACAGTGGACTATGCGGGCTGTTCGGGTATTCGCAATGTGGAATGGGATGCGGTGGAGCTACCCAGTCAGTTTATGGAAAACTGGTGTTACCATCGATCGACCCTCTTAAGCATGGGCAAGCACTACGAAACCGGTGAGCCGTTGCCCGATCACTATTATGACAAATTAGTGGCAGCTAAGAATTTCATGAGCGGCAGTGCCATGCTCCGCCAAATTCACTTTAGCTGGGTAGATATCGCGCTGCATCATGAGTATGTAGCGGGCGCTGGCCGCACGGCTAACGATCTGCGCTTAGATATTGCCAAGACCACTACAGTTGTCCTGCCAATTCCCGAGGATCGCTTCTTATGCTCTTTTGGTCACATTTTTGCCGGTGGCTATTCAGCGGGCTACTATAGCTATAAATGGGCAGAAGTCCTTAGCGCCGATGCTTTCGCTGCTTTTGAAGATGCTGGTCTGGATGATCCGAAGGCGGTGGAAGCCACCGGTCGCCGTTTCCGCGATACGGTGCTAGCCTTGGGCGGCAGCGAACCTCCAGCGGTGGTCTTTGAGTCTTTCCGAGGCCGCGAACCAGAACCAACGGCTCTCTTGAGACATAGCGGTCTGCTGGCTTCCTAAGAATCCAACGTTGGGGTGGGAAATACATCGGCGATGTACTTCCCACTGTAAGAATTTTAGGCTGAAATGATAGTTTAGCTTTGCTAATTACTAGGTTTTGCGCAAAGGTTCGGTAGCAACTAGGGAATTGAGATCGTTCTAATGTGTGAAGACTAACGATTAACTATTCAGTTGGCGATGACAAAAGTTGTTCTAATTGCTCTACTGTTAACTCAGTTACTTCAGTGATTGTTTCTAATGGGATATTTTTACGCAGCATTTTGAGGGCGATCATCTTTTTTTGACGATCTTCACCCTCAAGTTTAGCCCTATTCATTTCTGTCTCATACCAAGCATCAATTTGTGCCATCGTTCTCATAAAATCTTGCTCCTCTGAAGTTAAAAGCGCAGTGGGTATATCTTTGAGGTAAGTGCAGTACTTAATACACGCATTAATTATATCATTTTTCTCCCGACGATCAGGTGACAACTGCTCGATCGCTCCAAATGCCGACCTGGCAGATTCCCGATCTCCCAGCATTTTCAGCCACATCGTTTCAGGAGCATCAGCAACTTTGGAAATTACAACAATTCCCATTCTGAACAATCCCGCCAGTCGATAGACTCCTTCCCCCAATTTTGGATCGGGTTGTGCGCCGCATAACTTCAATAACTTTTCACTACAATTAACCGTCAAAATCCAAGTAAACGGATTTTGACTCTCAATCCGATCGATCATCTCCTTCGACAACCGATTAGAACTAGTCAAATTCTGTTCTTTCTTGGCAGCCTCTACCAGTTCCTTTTGCTTAGGTTCCCAATATAAATTCTTGCGGGTGATTGATTTATTAATATCCGTCCCTTCGAGGTAAGAACTATAATGCTCAATGATGATCGTGAGGTGCTCTTGCATTAACCTGTCAAACAATCCCAGATCTTCCTGCGCCCAGCCAGGATTAGATCGGTCACTAATAAACATCAAGTCGATTTCCAGATCCTCATCATTTCGCACCTGGATATTTGGCTGAGTATTACCTTTAGTTTTATACAGCGATTGAATATAAAACTTGAAAAAGCGATCGTGCTTATACTGAGACATAGATAAGTTGAATTAATATGGTTAGCTAGCTTTGGGTGTAACTAACACATGAATATCCATTCCGGCTAATGATACCATTTGTACTAGCTTATCAATGGCAAATCGATCGCCTTCGGCGCAAGCGTAGCTATCGATGTCGCCGTTCATTAGGTTACTGATCCGAGGCTGAGTTTCGCCAAAGAATAGGGCTGCTTCGGCTTGTGTCCATTTCTGAGATTGAATAAATCTTCGCAGGTCTAACATGAGATCTGCGCAGATTTTGAGGTTGATGGCTTCTGGCTCATCAAAGCCTAGGTCTGCAAAAATATTACTGCTGCCTTTGGTTATGTTAGTCATTGGGGTTTTCTTCTGGTAATCAGGATTCTCGATGTTCAATATATCTTATTTGGCATAAGTGGCCTGATGATTGACCGGAGAAATTTATTGATACATGATGAATAACAGACTGCGATTGCCCAACTAATTACCAACCTCTCCCCTGACTTCACCATCGACTACGACCAAGAAGCGATCAAACTCATCTACACCCTCATCAACGGCCAACCCTACCTAGTACAGCTAATTTGCCACAACCTCATTACCCACTACAACAACCAAAGATTTGAAGACAACTTGGATCGACCTGCCCGCTTCACCACCCAAGACGTAGAAGCCATCATCGCCGTCCCCGAGTTTTACCGCGATGGCAACGCCTACTTCACCGGAGTTTGGGAACAATCCAAAGAAACCCACGGCCAAGACCAAATTCAAATATTGCAAACCCTTTGCACCAAATCTTTAGACCTCGACCAACTAGCCATCGCAACCAACCAAAACCCCGTACAGTTACAAGCAGCCCTCAATACCTTAATAGACCACGATGTCATCTACCTCCAAGAGCATCAATACATCTACAAAGTAGAGCTAATGCGCCGCTGGGTAGCCACTCAAAAATTCTGATCTTTTCGACTGCCAGATGGCAAGCTGCGATCGCTTTAATGCAAGTGAAGTTATACTATGAAAAGCATGAGGTGAAAGAAAATGTATCAACATAATCCTGTCATACCGACAAATACATTGCCCACTATGTATGACTTACCCAGTGAAGACCCGGAGGAAATGGGCTTGCCTGATGAATTTCATGATGTTCAACCTGATTTACTCCGGGAAACTTGCCAGCCGAATGCTGAAGATTTCTTTATTGGGGCTGATTTAAACCTGTACTATGATGCCCGAAATACCGGATGGTACAAACGCCCAGATTGGTTCTTGGTGATAGGAGCAACAGCCAGTCAATCGATCGCAGAATCCAGATTGAGCTATGTAATGTGGCAAGAGGGTGTAGCTCCTTTTTTGATGGTGGAGTTATTGTCACCAGGAACAGAGGCTGAAGATCTCGGACAAACATTGCGAGTTGTGGGTAAACCACCGACCAAATGGCAAGTATATGAACAAATCTTGCGAGTGCCTTATTACGCTATTTTTGACAGATACTCCAATCAGTTTCGGATATTCTGTTTACAGGCAACCCAATATGTTGAACAAATCATTAGTGGTCAGGGCTATTGGTTCAATGAAATTGATTTGGGGTTGGGTGTTTGGACAGGATCTTATCAAGGAATGCAAGGACAATGGCTGCGCTGGTACGACGTAAATGGTAATTGGGCACCAACCAACCAAGAAGCTAAATTGCAGGCCATACAAGAAGCTACTAAAGCTACTCAAAGAGCTGAGGAAGCTACCCAACAAGCCGATGAAGCTAATCAACGGGCTGAGGAAGCTAATCAACGGGCGGAGCTATTAGCTGCTAAATTGCGAGAGTTGGGCATCGATCCAGGCTAAAGATTTTCCAGCACAACTTTAGGGCAAAGCAGAGCACCATTACTACTCATTTTGCTAAAGCCAATTCCTAATAAATTGTGGGTAGTATCGTCATTTGCTAATCCACTGACCACCAAAGGAAAATCGCTCACCTCCAAATCTGGCCACAAGATCGGCTTACCCTTATACCAATCAGCTACTTGTGCTGCCGACAATTCCAGCCGAGGCAAATGGGCTAAAGCCACCAGCGGTGATTGCAAACTAAAGTTGCCCGCTGTAATCGCCGCAAAATCTACCGCATCAGCCAAAAACAAATTACAGCTCTGAGTTCTCACCAAATTTACCAAAGTAGCCACCGAACCCACCGCTAATCCCAAATCGCGGGCGATCGAGCGAATATAAGTACCGCCCCCACAGGTAATCTCCACCGTTAATTCTGGAAACTCACCGGCCTGCCAATCTAACACCAAAATCTCCTTTACCTCTACCTGGCGAGGCGGCACCGCAATCTGATCGATCGGCACTCCCGATCGCGCCAAATCATACAGCCGCTTGCCATCTACTTGAATCGCGCTGTAGACCGGCGGCACCTGAGTAATCGAGCCAATAAACTGGGGTAGCGCCGCCTGAATATCTGCCAGAGTGAGATCGATCGCCCCTGGATTACTGAGCACATCCCCTTCCAAATCATCCGTCGTAGTACAGACTCCCAAGCGGATTACTGCCCGATAGGCTTTCTCTGTGGGCAAATATTGTAACAATCGCGTAGAGCTGCCGATCGCCAAGGGCAAAACCCCCGTGGCTTTGGGGTCTAAAGTCCCACCATGACCGACTTTCTTGGTTTTTAGTAAACCCCTAACTTTGGCCACGCAGTCATGAGAAGTCCAATCCAAGGGCTTGTAAAGGTTAAGAAATCCATTCAATCTAGGCACTGATTTCATATCGGCGATGAGAAAGGGCAACACAAACCTTAAGATAATATAAAGCTAACTTTTACTCACACAAATCTCGGTAGGAACTTACCCCCATGTCGATCGGTTATGTTGCTCTCGTCCTACACGCCCATCTGCCCTTCGTTCGCCACCCGGAAAGCGACTTCGTACTCGAAGAAGAATGGCTGTACGAAGCCATTACCGAAACTTACATTCCCCTCCTGCGAGTTTTCCAAGGACTGAAACGAGACGGGGTGGATTTCAAAATCACCATGAGCATGACTCCACCATTGGTTTCTATGCTGCGTGACCCCCTCTTACAAGAACGCTACGACGAACACCTAGGCAAGCTAGAAGAGCTACTGGTCAAAGAAATTGCTAACAACTCTAAGCATGAGCACGATGGGCACATCAAGTATCTGGCCGAATATTACGCTCAAGACTTTGCTGAGATTCGCAAAATTTGGGAGCATTACAAAGGCGACCTGATCTTAGGCTTCAAAGAATTTTTAGACAGTGGCAACCTCGAAATTATTACCTGCGGCGCAACTCACGGCTACTTGCCGCTGATGAAAATGTACCCCCAAGCCGTCTGGTCACAAATTAAAGTGGCCTGCGAGCATTACGAAGAAAACTTTGGTCGATCGCCCAAAGGTATTTGGCTGCCAGAATGTGCCTACTATGAAGGGCTAGAGCGGATGTTGGCCGATGCCGGTCTGCGCTACTTCCTCACGGACGGCCATGGAATATTGTATGCCCGCCCCCGTCCTCGGTTTGGCACCTATGCCCCCATTTTTACTGAATCTGGGGTGGCAGTATTTGGTCGTGATCATGAGTCATCCCAACAAGTATGGTCTTCTAAAGTGGGCTATCCCGGCGCGGCTGAGTACCGCGAATTCTACAAAGATTTAGGCTGGGAAGCAGACTATGACTACATTAAGCCCTATATTATGCCCAATGGCCAGCGCAAAAATATTGGGATTAAATATCACAAAATTACTTCTAAAACCGGCCACCATAAAGACCTCTATGATCCTTACTGGGCAAAACGCAAAGCCGCTGACCATGCCGGTGACTTTATGTTCAACCGCGAACTTCAAGTCAGCAAACTAGCAGATATGATGCACCGTCCGCCTTTGGTGGTTTCGCCTTATGATGCGGAGTTGTTTGGTCACTGGTGGTATGAAGGCCCTTGGTTTATTGATTATTTGTTCCGCAAGTCTTGGTTCGACCAAAACACTTTCGCCATGACCAACTTGGCGGAGTATTTACAAAACAATCCCACCCAGCAAGTGGCCAAGCCCTCCCAGTCGAGCTGGGGCTACAAAGGCTTCCATGAATATTGGTTGAATGAAACCAATCAATGGGTCTATCCGCACCTGCACAAAGCCGCTGAGCGAATGATTGAGTTAGCTAACCGCGAACCAGCCGATGAGCTGGAGTGGCGGGCGCTGAATCAGGCGGCCAGAGAGCTGCTGTTGCTGCAATCTTCGGATTGGGCGTTTATTATGCGGACTGGTACGATGGTGCCCTATGCAGTGAGACGCACCAAATCTCACCTGCTGCGCTTCTTGAAGCTTTATGAAGATATTAAAGCCGCGCAAATAGATAGTGGCTGGTTGTCTAAAATTGAAGAAATGGATAATATTTTCCCGAATATTAACTACCGCACCTATCGATCGATTTAGCGTCAAACCCATGGATTTATTACGCTCTTTACCCCTGGGACTGTATTTAGAACAGCCCGTAACTTGGCTGCATCGACTCGACCCCAGGGTGAAAATAGCTTGGCTGCTGAGCTTTTTGTTTGCCACCATTTTAGCCAATGTTCCCTGTCGAATTGCCTTGGTGGCATTATTAATCATAATTGCCTTGTCTGCCCGCATTCCCTGGCGAGCACTCAAGCAACAGCTCGGCTTTGTATTGATGTTTGGTGGTCTGCTGTTTGTGGTCTCGATGTTTTTGCCTGATAGCACTACTACTTTGCAGCAGCCTCGAATGCCAATGGAACCAGCCATAGTCACAAAATATCAGTTTGTGCTGTTGCAGTTTAAGTTGCTGGGCTGGAATTTTTTAGTAACACGCAAGTCTTTGAATTTGGGGATTTACAGTAGTACTTTACTATTTACTTTGATTTATAGTGCTACTGTATTTTTGCTAGCTACGGCTCCTGAAGAAATTACGGCTGGTTTGGAAAAACTGATGCAGCCTTTGAAATGGCTAAAGGTACCAGTGACCGAAATTGCTCTCACTTTGACTTTGGCCTTACGGTTTATTCCGTTGGTATTAGAAGAAATTCAAAACTTAGTCCGATCGATCACCACCCGAGGTATTAATTGGAAAAAGCTGGGGATGAAAAATAGCGCCAAGGTATGGATGACAGTCAGTGAAAAGTTTCTAGAAAACCTGTTGATGCGGGCTGAGCAAATTGCTATAGCTATGCAGTTGCGAGGGTTTACCACACCCAATGAACACCAAGTAGAGTGGCAACAGCTACGGATTCGTGCTGCCGATGTAGTTGCTTTAATGTTTTTGGCCGTTTTATGGGTGGGTCGAGTAATGTGGGGTCAAGATATTAATTAAAAAAGTATCTTAGGGAATAGTAATTAGCTCGATCGAAAACTCTAAGCTCTGCCCTTGATCGCTGCCAAACTTTAACTGCATCCCGGACTTGAGGGGCAGCTCCTGGTGATGAATCTTTTGCCAACCCTGGGTGGTTTGTACCAAAGTACCAAAGCGAGAGAAATCTCGCAGAAAATAGCCCGGAGTCTCATCAGTACTGCTGTTGCGATAAATTATTTCGGCGTGTCTTTGCGATACCCAGGGTTCAGAAATAATTAAATCATTGTCACCCGATCGACCAACCCGCATTAAACCGCCTTGAATGGGGAAGTTTTGGGTGGCTGTGACCAGCGATCGCAAGCAGGCATTAGGAATACTGTTCAACAGATAAGGCATCTCAGTAACCGCTTCAGTCACTGGTTTGAGCAACTCGCCATCGTATTCGGGGTGCATATACAGCACCGGCAAAGTCCAAGCAGGCTGATTGAACTTATACAGGGTCAACAAATGCTGCCGCGCCGCAGCCATCGCTTCATCTACCGATAGGCGCATAGCCAAAGACTGAGTAAAAGCCTGAATAAAACTAATAGCCTCATGGTCAGCGATCGTATCGCGCATGGCCAAAATTGCTGGTACCCCGTGGTGCAACAATACCTCCGCCATACTGCTACGGGGCACAGACTGTTGGGCTTCTTGATAGGGCTGTGCGCCCCAGCAAGAATTAAACACCGCTAATTTTACTTGCTTACGCACCAATACTTGGGCTAACTCCGTGCCATTAATATTGGCATCAGGACGCAGAAATAATACGCCTCCATCTGCTCCCGGCATTCCATGTCCGGCATAGAAAAACAGATTATAATTACCAGCATCTAAGGTGTCAATCAGCTTGCTGCGGGAGGGCTGAGTCAGTACATCTACCTGACAGCTTGCCGGGGGCAGCCGATCGGTCGGGGCAAAGCCGCTAGCGTAGGTGTTGCGTAACACTTCGGCAATTGCCGCCGCTTCGCGGTCTAAGGAAAGATTGTGACCTTCTAGATCTTCACCGCCTAACACCAGCAAAATTTTGATCGATCGATCATTGCGCTGAGGTGGTAGCCGATCGACATCGCTGCTAGTGCGGCTAAAGAGTAACAGTTGGTTTAAAGATACCGCTGGCTTGCCGGGTTGAGGCTGCAAGATCTCCCAGGGAAAAGAAATTAAGTTGGGATCGCGGATATCCAAGCGTAGACGCAGCGGACGAGCTTTCCCCCCAGCGATCCCCTGGCTGTGGGCAAAAGCGGTATCGATCGCCCCCGAAAACAGCCATTGCCACATTACCAGCCCCAAATGCTGCATCAGCCGGGTACTTTGGCTAGCTGGGGGCAGGTCATCGATCGACAAATTACTACGCATCCCCGAGGCTGTTAACTGGGGATAAAAATTGCAATTGAAGCTGGAGCTGAACATTTCTTGCCAAGAGTGCCAAGCTTCGGTCAATTGATCATCCCAATTACAGTCATGATGAACATAGCCACCTGGATAGGGAGCCTTCAGCACCCAGATCGCATAGTTTTGCGGCTCGCTGCTAACGAGCTTTTCCAGAGCCAAGCTGAGAGAGGGATGATCATGACTAGACATTAACAGCGGCCACAAGGATGACTAAGACGGTTTAAAAAGGCTTGCCGAATTGAGTGAGCTGAGCACCTAATACATTCTAACGGATAACCCACGATATATATTCCGGCTGATATCCTTTGATTGGTGATCTTGGTGATTAGTTAAGCGATATTAAATGTAGTCTTTTGTCATTTATAACTTACGATGCTGATTTAGTTAAATCATCTACATCGTGGCAATTAGCGGGGGCTGTTGCCCGTCTGCTTGCTTGAACCGCAGCAGTCATAAAACCCTTAAACAGTGGATGGGGATTGCTAGGACTGGAGTGGAACTCTGGGTGAAACTGGGTGGCTAAGAAAAAGGGATGGTTGGGGAGTTCAATGATTTCAACCAACCGACCATCAGGAGATGTGCCGCTGACTAAATATCCCTGTGCTAAAAACAAATCCCGATAGGCGTTGTTGAATTCATAGCGGTGACGATGGCGTTCGTAAACGACCTGCTGTTCGTAAAGCTGGGCGGCCAAAGTGCCTTCGCCTAAACGGCAGGGATATAGCCCCAGCCGCATGGTGCCACCCAGATCTACTACATCATGTTGTTCTGGGAGCAGGTTAATGACTGGATTTTCGGTTTCTGGATTAAACTCAGAGCTATGGGCACCGGGCAAATGAGCAATATTTCTGGCCCACTCGATTACTGCGGACTGCATTCCTAAGCACAGGCCAAAGAAAGGGATTTGGTGTTGACGAGCATAGGCAATTGCGGCGATTTTGCCATCTACACCCCGCACCCCGAAGCCACCAGGCACTAAAATACCATGCATACCTGCTAACTGTCGATCGATGTTTTCTACAGTTAGCTCTTCCGAATCAATCCACTCAATTTCTAGTTTGCTGCCAGTGGCGATCGAGCTGTGGCGCAGGGCTTCTACCACTGATAGATAAGCATCAGAAAGTTTGGTGTATTTGCCTACAATACCAATTTTGACCACTTCTACGGAGGAATACAGCCGATCGACCATGGCGCTCCATTGGGTGAGGTCGGGGGTGCGCTGTTCCATTTTGAGCAGGTTGAGGGTTTGGATGGCCAATCCTTCTTTTTCCATAATCAGTGGCACTTCGTAAATGCTCTGAACATCGGGGGCACCCATGACCGACTCTACCGGCACATCACAAAACTCGGAGAGTTTTTCTCGGATATCTTGGGGGACATCTTTGTGAGAGCGACAAATCAAGATATTGGGTTGAATACCGATCGATCGCAGTTCTTTAACGGAGTGCTGGGTAGGCTTGGTTTTTAGTTCACCAGCCGAGGGAATCCAAGGGATGAGGGTAACGTGCATGTACACTACGTTGCTCCGCCCCACGGTTTTCCGAAATTGGCGAATGGCTTCTAAAAATGGCAAAGATTCAATATCGCCTACGGTGCCGCCAATCTCGGTGATTACTACATCTGGATTGGTGTTTTTGGCCACTCGTTCGATGCGCTGTTTAATTTCGTTGGTAATGTGCGGGATCACTTGCACCGTGCCGCCATTGTATTCACCCCGTCGTTCGCGGTTAATTACTGATTGGTAAATGGCTCCGGTGGTCACGCTGTTTAGCCGGGACATGGAGGTGTCGGTGAAGCGTTCGTAATGTCCTAGGTCTAAGTCGGTTTCAGCGCCGTCTTTGGTTACGAATACTTCCCCGTGCTGAAAGGGACTCATGGTGCCGGGATCGACGTTGATGTAAGGGTCAAGCTTCAGAATAGAGACAGAGTAATTCCGAGATTTCAAGAGCCGCCCCAAGCTAGCGGCTACGATCCCTTTACCGATACTCGAAACTACCCCACCGGTAACGAAAACGAACTTAGTCATGACTCTGGAACTTGAAATAAGACCCGTTTATTTTGCCACAGATCGCCGCAAACCAATGATCTAATCTATCACTAGTTCTTCAGTACAAATTTTAAGCAGGACAAAATAGCAGAAACCCGGCACGCCCCAGCAGGGAGAAGGCTGGGGTGAGGGCAAGTGCAATATTCCTATTTTGGGAATCTGAGATTAGAGGCCATGCCACTACATCTTTTGGCCGCATTCTGGACAGAACTTATGGCTTTCTGGATTTGGGGTATGGCAGTTACCACAAATTACCGAAGGCCGATCGAACAATCGTTTAGGCTTGGCCAAGCCCATCATGTCTTCGTTGGCAGCCCCGGCTGGTACCATCGGGTAGCAATCTTCGTCTCGGCGGACTTTCACATCTAACAACACCGCTCCGGGATGTGCCAGCATCGCCTGGATCGCTCCGACTAGATCGCCAGGTTGGTCTACTGTAATGCCCTTAATGTTGTAAGCCTGAGCCAACAGCATCAAATCGGGCATCGAAGGAGCCATTTCTGAAGAAGAATAGTTTTCCTTATAGAAAGTCTTTTGCCATTGGCGCACCATGCCTTGCCACCCATTGTTGATCACCACGATCTTCACGGGCAGTTGGTACTCCATAATGGTGCCCAGCTCTTGCAGATTCATCTGGAAACTCGCATCACCACTAATGCAGATTATCTGCTCATTTGGTAAAGCAACCTGTGCCCCGATCGCCGCTGGCACTCCATAGCCCATGGTGCCTAAACCAGCACTCGATAGCCAGTGACGGGGACGGTTATTTAAAAACTGCGCTGCCCACATCTGATGTTGACCGACATCGGTAGTGTAGTAGGCATCAGGAGCCTGCTGCCGGCATTGTAGAATGGCTTCTTGGGGTGATAAGGAGTCTGGGTAGCTAGGAGCCACTAGGGGGTTGTCGGTGCGCCAAGCATTGATCATTTCTAGCCAGCGATCGGTTTTAGTTGGTCGATCGTCCAGTTTAAGTTCCTTGACCCGCTCCAAAATACCCGTCAACACCTGTTTCACATCTCCCACGATTGGCACGTCAGGAGTGCGATTTTTGCCGACTTCTGCCGGGTCAATATCAATATGGATGACCTTGGCATAAGGTGCAAAGCGATCGGCCTTACCCATCACTCGATCATCAAACCGAGCACCGACGGCGATCAATAAATCGCAATCTGTTACTGCCCAGTTGGCGTAAGCCGTACCGTGCATCCCCAACATCCCTACCGAGAGCGGATGATCTTCATCAAATGAGCCTTTGCCCATCAAAGTAGTTGTAACCGGCATCTGAAAAATTTCGGCCAGTCGCTTGATCTCTGCATGGGCACCAGAGGTGATCGCACCACCGCCCACATATAACAACGGCTGCGCACTGTTAGCCATCAGCTCCACCGCCGGATTAATCTGGCGGGCGTTGCCGCGCACCGTGGGACGATATCCAGCTAGTTTGATGCTTTCGGGTTCTACTGGGAAATATTCAAATTCTTCGCTGCCCACATCTTTGGGAATATCGATCAGCACCGGGCCAGGACGACCGGTGCTGGCAATGTGAAACGCCTCCGCGACTACCCGCGCCATATCTTTGGGATCACGGACTACGTAAGAATGTTTGACGATCGGTAGAGTGATGCCATATATATCTGTCTCTTGAAAGCCATCGGTGCCAATCATGCTGCGGGGCACTTGACCAGTCACTACCACCAAGGGAATTGAATCCATCTGGGCAGTAGCGATGCCGGTGACTAAGTTGGTGGCACCAGGGCCAGAGGTGGCAAAACAAACTCCGACCTTGCCGGTCGATCGAGCATAGCCATCGGCGGCGTGAGCGGCACCCTGTTCGTGACGCACCAAAATATGGGTCAGCCAACCAGCATCTTCTGCTCTTTCGATTTCATCGTAAATCGGCAAAATTGCCCCGCCGGGATAACCAAAGATATGCTCTACGCCATGGCGACGCAGGCTGTCTAGTAGGGCGTATGCGCCGGTATGACGGTGGTTAGGTGCAGGGATTTTGGCCGTAACAGGGGTGGTTGTACTGATAGATATTTGGGAAACCACGGGTGATCCTCTTGGGGTGGGCTAAGCCTAGCGGCAACAATTAGCTGACTATTCTAATACTTTTTTTACTTTTTTGAGCACTTGCAGTGCTGCAATGTGGTAACACTTAATACATATATATACATATATTAGGAGAGGGGATGCAAATTATTGCGATCTTTTTTCCAAACCCAAAATGTGGTCAGCGATAAAGTCACAATCATGGCAATCAGCACGGCATTCAGACCATATTTATCGGCACATATTCCCGCCAAGGCTAAAGGTAAGCTCAGGGCGATGTTAACCACATTGTTTTCAAAGCCAAATACTTTGCCCCGCATCGATTCTGGAGTTTTTTCTTGAATCAGCGTCTGCATTGGCACTGCCACTAGAGCAGACCCAAAGCCCAACACTACGCTAATCAACAGCGAAGCCCAGCGAATCTTGAAGAGCATGTAGCCTACTAAGACAAACGGAATGATCGAAAAGCCAATCAGCGGCAGTGGGCGACTGTGCAACCGACTACCCCATTGTCCCAATAGCGCAGCACCCAGTACCAATCCCACCCCAGTTGCGGAAACCAAAAAGCCAAACTGTTCTGGCTTAAAGCCAATCTCTTTGCCCAAGTTAATAGAGAGTACTTGCAGGGCGGCGATCGTGGAGTACAAGATCACAATTTGAATAATCGCGTTCAGCACCGGGCGGTTGCTTTGCAGATATTGCAAACCGGCTTGCAGTTCGGGGATCGGGTTAATGCTGCGATTGCGTGGCCCTGGGGCGGGCACTTCTGCTGAATGCATTAGCTGACAACAGAGCGCTGCTAATAGGTAACTCCCACCCAAAAACAATACTTTGCCAAGCTCGTTGAAGTTAGTACCAATCTGGTGCAATAGCGGTTCACCGATCGCAAATCCCACTGTGACTGAACCTAGTTGAGTCACAGTAAACATGGCATTAGCCGTCAACAGGTTCTCTGGCTCTACTACCGAGGGTAAAATAGATTGCTCCGCCGGGGTAAAAAACTGCGTCACCGTGGAGATGGCAAAAATGATCAACAGCAGCAGCACAAACTGTTTGGGCAGAAAAACAATCAAGGGCACCAAAGCCGCCCGTAGCAAGTTGGAGTAAACCATTACCTGCTTTTTGAGATATCGATCGGCAATAATTCCGGCGGCGGCTCCAAAGAAGATCGCTGGTAAAGTGTTGGCAATCCAAATTGCTGAACCCGAAGAACCAGCTAGTTCAATAGGTATCAGATAAGTTGGCAACAGTGAAATTGCTAATACCATCAAAATTTTGTCGGCTACTTGCGACAAAATTTGCCCCGTCCACAGCCACAAAAACGATCGATTGCGCAAAAGGGCATTGAAACCGTTAGCTGCGACAGGAGTTTTGCTTGGCGTCATAAGTGGTAAATGCAGAAGAGCAGAAGAATCTCTGCTTTAGTCTATCAGTGCTAGAGTTCCTCGAATTAGTAATTCGGAGAACTCTATTTGCACAGGCTGCTACTCAGTAGGTTTGAGGTTAAACGGTGCTGGACGAACCTTCACCTGAATATCTTGGCCATTGCGGCGAAGACCCAAGATCATTTCTGCACCAACTTGAGATTTTTCTACCTCATTTTGCACTTCTCCAGCACTAGCTACCGCCTGACCATTGACAGCCACAATAATGTCGTTGACCTTCACACCACCTTGGGCGGCTGGTGAATTGGGGACTATTTTGCCAATCAAAGCCCCTTTATCTACATCAATCTGCAGGCCAGCGTTAGGATCTTCGTTAAGCTGTTTCCGAACATTCGGCGTTAGGGACAACATCTGTACACCCAAGAACGGATGCTCCACCTTACCTTTGGCTACTAACTGCTGAGAGATTTTTTGTACTTGGTTAATCGGAATGGCAAAGCCTAAGCCTTGAGCATTGCGCAAGATGGCGGTGTTCATTCCAATGACCTGGCCACTGGCATTCAGCAATGGGCCACCAGAGTTACCGGGGTTAATTGCCGCATCGGTTTGAATATAGTTGACCCGCTTGGAGCCATCGCCAACCTGACTGCTCGATCGACCAGTTGCACTAATAATCCCCGCAGTCACAGTGTTGTCTAGTCCTAAAGGATTGCCAATGGCGATCGCCCATTCTCCAGCCTTGATCCTTTCAGAATCACCCAGAGCTACGGCGGGTAAATTTCCGCCTTCGACTTTCACTACCGCCACATCGGTAACTGTATCCAGACCCATAACTTTGCCCTGCAAAACTCGACCATCTTTGAGCGTTACCGATACTTTGTCAGCGCCTTGTACCACGTGGGCATTAGTAATTATTTGGCCATTACTGCTAATGATAAATCCAGAACCAGTTCCCTGCTCCACCTGTCGCCTGCCGCCTTGCGGGGCATCTTCTGGAAGAACTCCTTCTGGCAGTTCACCAAAAAACCGCCGAAAGAAGGGAGACTCAATTCCTGCGGACTGTCGAGTAGCCGTGCGAGAAGTATTGATCCGTACCACTGCTGGCCCTACTTTATCTACCACGTCAGTAATAAAAGTGCTAGCTGCTGCGGCTGTTGCGTTGCTGGCAATGATCGGCGCTGCCGGAGACGGGGGGCTAGCCACGGCTGGATTGATAGCATTGGGGATCGATCCGCCCCGCTGTGCTGCCAAGTAACCGATCGAAGAACTGGCCAGGGCGCTCAATAGCAGTACAGACCAGTAGTTATGACGTTTGGGTGGTGCGGTGCGTGGGGCATCCTGGGGCGGTTGTTGCTGGGGATCTTTCATTAAATTACCTCTAAGCCAATGTTGAGCCAATGTTGGTG
>JAAFHZ010000050.1 GCA_013297675.1 Synechococcales cyanobacterium bin59.metabat.ball.084
TTCGAAACTGGTTTGCCCATGGATGCTATTGCGATTCACCTTTTGAAAATGAAGTAGAGAATCAATGCGCCTAAATACCCGCCTTATTGGCGTAATTCACTTTACGCGAATCGGAATTGCTATAATACTGATACCAAAATATCTTCAAACTTATGTCAAGTAAGACAAGAATCTATTGAAGCTGCTTATTTGGAAGTGATTCATGATTATTTTGTTACCGAAATCATCAGAATTAGCCATGAATTTATTAGTCTATCAAGTGCTTACACAACAATCACGCCAAAAATTGTAGCAGCCATGAATAATCATTGGCAGATCAGTCTCTCATTAAATCAGAGATTGGAATATGCTTTAGTAACATTGTTTGATCAAGAAGGTGTAGCTTAGTTAGTTTTCAAAGCATCGATCTTTAAAGGCTGATATTCGTTAACATCTTGATTGGGATATTTAGGATCATGGTAGTCGATCGGCACTGCCACTAATCCTTTATCCTTACCCGATTTCTCAACGTACTTTAAAATTGTGCCATCCTTAGCACCTCGCCTTTCATAACCATCAAAACTAATGTTGCCAGAAACACCTGTGGCAACAAAATCTGGGCATTTAATAATGTCACGAATCATTGTCGCCGCCGTAGAGTTTTCAGGACTTGTGCATGTGCCTTGACCATTTCTATGCTGGTGATACTGTTTAATCGCCTGGGCAAAAACACGAACGGCATCGGCACTAGATATTTGTCTCCAATCAACATCTAAGATATCAGTTCTCTTATTAGCCATGGTATTGCTCATCATGTTTTCAATAAAATCTGCATCAATTTTTTGTTGCTTTGCTGAATCAAGAGAAGGCAATAAATCCAAAATATTATATGGTGCGATCGCATAAGCCCTAGCATAAAAACTAGGATTTTCCTTATTTATATTTTTTCTGACCTGTTCGCTGTATAAAACACTCAGTGGTATATTACTTACAAAGATAGTATCTTTTGTTACGGTATTAGCAATACTGGCAATGAGTTCGTGCTTTTCTTCATTCATGTGGGAGCCTGGAAAGAAAATGACGACTTGTTTAGGGCTACACAAACCTTTGGCATATTGCTTGCTATTCTCCAAGCTTTTTTTCAATTCAGATACAACTCTAACTTTAATATCTTTAATGTTTTCTGACGCTAATGGATAGACTACTGAATGAATTTTAGTATTCTCTTCAAGAGAATTGTTAGTCAAAGAAAATATTGATTTTATTTCAGTGCTGAGGGAGTCAGATGCTGGATCATCTACTTGATAAACCAAATTTATGTCTAACAGATCACAATTACTCCGCTTCGTAGATTGCTGTAACCATTTTACAATTTTATGAGTATTTTCTTTACCATTGCCAATGGTTCTGGCAAAATATTTTAAATTTTCAGAAGTGATTTTGGAGTTTGCAAAATTTGCAAGACCAGCACTGGGTGAGATTAACAAGTTTTTGTTTTTAGCATAAATATCTAATACAGAAAAAGCTGACTTGCTACTATAATGTCCCATAACACCTATAAATTTGCTTTGTGGGAGAGTTAACTCCATTTTCCCATCAGTATTATAGGTTACTTCTCCTCTAATATTTTCTTGGTATTTTTCTATAATTTTTCTGGTCACTTCTTTAAGTTTGGTGAGTTTTCCATCTCGTGCTGGTTCTTGAAGAATTGCAATATATAAGGCTTTATCTTTGTTGCCATCGTTAAATTCTTTTTGAGCCTGAGCAACACCACTCAATATATTGGAACTAATATTGAGCTGCTTGACATAATTAGGGATGACCACTAATAAAGTAAATATTTCTTGGAAGTCGCTTTTAATAAATTGAACTTCAGCGTTATTGAGATATATTAAAAGTTCTCCAGTCGGATCTTGATCTTGTTGTCGATGTTCCTTCTTGTGTAGCTCCAGAATTTCTTTGTATTTTGTAATCAATACTTTTTTCTTTTCTAGATTATCTGTTTTTGATAGATTTTCAATGATTTTTTGAAACGGATTAGTATCACTTTCTTCAAAAAGAAAAGGTTGATTAATTCCGCAATTAATCTCGGCAATTTGACAAATCGGATGCACATAAGATGGCTCTCCTGCTGCTAAAGACTCTGAACTTACGGGTGGATTAAAAAATTTGAATGCCATAACACAAAGCAAACCCACTAGCATAAAAAATGTGAATTTCAACCATTTTAGCCAGCGACGATCTTCTAAATCTTGTAGAAGCTGTTTAGTCGTAGCAAATCTGCACGTACTATTAGTATCAGTCATGCGCTGAATTACATTTTTTAGCCTAGTAGACAACAAAGGAAAACCAGTATCTTTGGCACTTTCTATATTGCCTTTAGGATTACTCGTTAATAAATAAATAAAAGTTTTTCCTAAAGAATAAAAATCTGAATCATTAAGATACTGCCGACCAGCAATATACAAAGGGTCTAGATATAAAGGTGTACCAACTACTTCCGTTTCATCATTAATTAAATCCATAGATCGATCTAAACCTACCCCAAAATCTACTAAGGTTAGTCGTTCACCAATGCCCTGCCCAGAAATCATAATATTGCTGGGCTTAATATCTCGATGCTGCACCTGGTTTTGATGCATGATATCTAGCGTTTTTACCAAAGACTTTAGCCAGCGGATAGCCTGCCGTGAATCGATCGCCCCATACCTTTTTACATATTCATCTAAATTGATGCCAGCAATTTTTTCCATGGCGATCGCCCGCATTAACACCACACCATCTGCCGTAACATCGCAGGTCATCGGTACATCTAAAATTTCATATCCGCGACAAATTCCTGGTAAGCATTTGTACAGCAACTGAAATTCTCGCTCAAACCTAGACTTTACCTTGTTTATATCTGCTGCACTACTAGGAATATCGAATGCCTCGGGAACAATCACTAAAATTTTGATTACTAACTCAGTATGATCGTCACATTTTGCTTGAAATAACTCACACCAAGAATATTCTGGACCATCAATTTTTTCAGGACTAACTCGGATAATATCGGTTAGTCGATATTTATCCTGAATTATTAAAGGTGTCCCACATGCTGCACATACCGCTAATTCGTCTGATTGTGAACGTTGAGAGCATCGGTAGTTGGGGCAAAAAATAGTCATAGCTGAAAATTGTAGTCTGAGTAGATTTTTTGTGGAATGCTAATTTTTATTTGTTTTCAAAAAAGCGTCGCTGTAAATATTTTCGCCATAAGGTAGAAATTGAATACCTTGGTTCATCATTATCTAAAGCCATTGTACTACAATTAATTATTTTGACTCGTATAATACTAGAACGTCTGAGAGTGTCTAAATAACCAACTAGACTGGGCTGTTGAGTTAAAGATTTAATATCTTCTAAACTTACTTTATCTTCTGCTCCAGCCATCGCAATTAAAATCTGCTGTTCTTCATCTGACAAAGAATCAAAACGTTTATCCAAAAAAGATTCCTTAAACCACTCTGGTATTACCGCAGTTTCTTCCATGGCTTTTAATAAATTTCCGACGAAGTTATTTTTAATTGACTCTATCACTAGATTTAGTAAAGTCGGGTTTCCATCATAGCGATCTCTCAAAGTGTCGATCGATTGATTACAAGCAGCAGGTCTATCCAGATCGCGAGTGTAGTATTCCCAAAATAACCTAACATCTACAGCATTTAAGCCCAATATTTCTTTTGCTTTGGGTGGGTTACGATTAGAAAGAACAACTTCTAAATTAGGTTCACTAATAATTATGATGCAGCTTGAGTAGACCTGCCGCACTAAAGTTTTAAACCACTGGCGATATTCTTCATTAAAGTTCCCATCAATTACAATTAATATTTTCCGGGTAGACAACAGTTTATTCAGCTCCTGGAAACAGTTTTTACCGCGTTTTTCTTCTGAAGTAAATTTATTTAACAAGTCTTCTACAACGTCTTTACAAGATATCTCAAAATTTTCGCAATCTACCGGTTGCCAAATCACATCTGAAAAAGCTGTTTGCTGTTTCACCCAATGTGCTATTAATGAAGACTTCCCAATTCCAGCAGATCCCCAAATATTCAAGAAAGGTACGTCATTTTGCAACCACTCTTCAATTTCTTGTAACTCTGCTTGCCGACCACAGAAGAACTCATCTTTGGGCATTTCAGTTAAATCAACCACTGTTGATGATTCACTGCTAGTGGTAGATACTGCAACTAGGTCAGGATCTAAGTCTAGACATTGACAAAGAGCATTAAAATTTGCGGCTACTATTGGCTCACCACCTTGAAATCGCCGCAGACTAGTTTCACTAATTGCTCTACAGGAATTTTTCTGATCCATTTCACTCCAATCTATCTCTGGCTGAGTAATTGTGCCAAAGGCGATCGCCCACCGAGGATCAGTAAAATTCCAGCCTAATTGAATTCTACGCTCTTTAATTAACGCCTTTCCTGTAAGGCTAGCTCTCCGGGATGCCATGGATCTTTAGCCTAAAAAAGCCTAGTTTACTGTAACTTAGATTTGCTGGCTCTATCTTGATGCCGATAGATGTACCTATCTATACTAATGGGTGGTGAATACCAAAATATGCGTTAATCGTGAAAAATGGCCTTAGCTGAGCTTCTGAAGTCCAATCAACAGATCACTTTTTCTGTAAATTGCCCCAATCCTTTAGAATGTCAGCGGTAGAAGTTCGGTGATTTCATGATTACGCCCGATAATAATTCCCTGGCTGCACAGTTAGCTCTGCAATGCGATCGATTGCGGCGACTGAGCCAACAGACCATCGACTTCTGGCGCTGGATCACCACCGACTCGGCCACTGCTTTGGCTGATAAATTTGAGCATTGGCAGCCAGTGGAGTTAGATAGCAAAAAATATATTAGCTGGCCAGCCGGAGAAGTGCGTTGGTTAGCGGCCAATATTACGGTGCCCACCGATTTGCAGGGATACCTTTTGAGTGGACACAGCCTGCGTTTGTCCTTAGTCTGGTGGTCGATCGACGCTCAAATATACGTTAACGGCCAACTAGCCCAAGCAGGCGACCTGTTCGATGCCCGTGCCAGAGTTTTACTGAGTAACTCTGTACAGGCAGGGGATAGCTGGGATGTGCGGATTCGTCTAGTCAGTCCGGGGCACGATCGAGGGGCGTTAATGCAGTCGATCGCTGTTTACGAATCTCCCGATGCCCTCAACCCCGAGCCGGGATTTATCGCTGATGAGATGGCGGTGGCTACGGCCTACGGTTTAGAAGGAGCCGCTGCAAGTCTGGAGTCCTTAGATTGGGGCTTGCTCAAAATCGATATTACTCAATTCAATCAACAGCTTCAGCATATCCGCCAACAGCTTGCTAGTCGCTTTGATAAGCAAAACGCCCAGATTTCCTTGCTTGGTCACGCTCACTTAGATATGGCTTGGTTATGGGAAGTAGCCGAAACCTGGGAAGTGGCCGATCGCACCTTTAGTTCGGTGCTATCTCTCCAGTCCGAATTTCCGAAATTGACATTTTGCCATACCAGCCCCGCCCTCTATGCCTGGGTCGAAGAACATCGCCCAGCCTTATTTGACCGCATTCAAAGCCAAGTAGCCAGCGGTCGCTGGGAAGTAGTGGGTGGGATGTGGATCGAGCCAGATTTGAATTTGATTAGTGGCGAATCGATCGCCCGCCAAATTATTTATGGGCAGCGCTATGTAAAAGCCAAATTTGGTCGGGTGAGCAAAGTAGCTTGGTTGCCCGATACCTTTGGGTTTTGTCAGCAGTTGCCGCAGTTTTTACAACTGGGTCAAATCAATTATTTTGTTACTCAAAAGTTTTTATGGAACGACACCAACCAGTTTCCTCATCAGCTTTTTTGGTGGCAGAGTCCCGATGGGTCTAAGGTGCTCAGCTACATGTCGGCACCGATCGGCGAAGGTATTGAGCCGGTAAAAATCGCGGCATATGGTCGCAAATGGCAAGAGGGCACTGGCGATAATAACGCTCTGTGGCTCTGCGGGGTGGGCGATCATGGCGGTGGGCCAACAAGGGATATGCTGTTGGTGCAGCAGCGCTGGCAAACTTCGCCCCTTTGTCCGGCTTGGAATTTTACGACGGTAGAGAATTATTTAGCTCCTCGGGCAACTGAAAATTTGCCGGTATGGGCCGATGAATTGTATCTGGAGTTCCATCGGGGCTGCTATACCACCCATGCTGAGCAAAAAAAAGCCAATCGGCAGGCCGAAGATGCGCTGTATCAAGCCGAACTCTGGACGACGATCGAAGGTATTCTTACCGGCCATTGTAAAACCCATCCCGAAATTGAGCGGGCTTGGAAATTGGCGCTGTTTAATCAGTTCCACGATATTCTGCCCGGCAGCGCTATTCAGCCCGTCTATGTAACGGCGAATCAAGAATGGCAGGAGGCTGCCAATATTACCGACTACTTAATTAGTCTGGCCACCATGGAAATTGCTTGCCAGGTGGATACTTCAGCACCGCCGCACCCCCAGGCTCTGCCCTTAATTGTGTTTAATAGTTTAAATTGGACTCGATCGAGCGTCGTAGAATGGCCAATTCATTCTTCTAAAGAGTTCTATCAACTGTGGGACTGTCAGGGAAATGTATTGCCGACCGATGACTTAGTTGGTAGCTCGATCGGTCTGGCGACGGATATTCCTGGGGTGGGCTATAGTTTATTTTGGTTAGTCCCAGTTGTCAGCCTACCCGAGCCAGTTTTACCGAGTCATTGGTGTTTAGAAAACCCTTATCTCAAAGTGGCGATCGATCCTCAAACTGGTGATATTCAAAGTTTATTTGATAAACAACAACAGCTAGAAATTCTCTCTAGTCCCGGCAATCAATTATTAGCCTTTACCGATGCTGGTCAATATTGGGATGCCTGGAATATCGATCCTAACTATGCTCAGCATCCTTTACCCGGTGCAGAGCTACTATCCATTACTTGGCTGCATGATGGCTTGGTAGAACAGCGCTTGCAGGTGCAGCGCCGCATTGGGAAATCTATTTTCACTCAGGTTTATTTATTGGGTACCCAGTCTCGCCGGTTAGATATCGAAACTACCGTGGATTGGCAAGAAGAGCATGTACTAGTGAAAGCCTATTTTCCCCTAGTTTGCCGTGCAGCAAAAGTGACTTGCGAAGTGCCTTGTGGGGTGATCGATCGGCCAACAGTTCCTAATACTTCCGCAGAAAAAGCCAAATGGGAGATTCCGGCCTATCGCTGGGTGGATTTAACTGATCTGGATTTAAACTACGGAGTAAGTTTATTAAATGACTGTAAGCACGGCTATAGTTATACTAGTAATTCTCTCAGCTTGTCTCTTTTGAGAGCCACTACCTGGCCAGATCCAGCAGCCGATCGACAAATTCATCAATTCACTTATTCGGTTTATCCTCATCCCGGCAACTGGCAAACTGCGCACACCGTCCATCAAGGCTGCGAATTGAATTCACCCGTGCAAAGCGTGGAAGTAGATCGAGCAGTTGCAGGTACTTTAGCTACCAGTCAGAATTTTGTTGATCTTGGTCAGAATAGTTTAGTACTAATGGCACTGTATCCCGCCCAAAATTCCGCCCAAAATTCCTCAGGAACTAGTTTGGTGCTGCGCTGTTATGAATCGGCAGGGCGAATTACGGAGGTAGACTTTACTGGTGGTTTGCAAGTTGTGGTGGATCGATCGATTGACTTACTAGAAACAGTCTTACCCGATCCAGCTAGCAAACACCGGGTGCTACCCTGGCAAGTGAAATCTTGGCTGCTGAGCTACCAAAACCCAAATCTTCATTCAGGTTAAAGATTTTTCCAGCAGAATGGCTGATAGTGAATTGGGTGGCGGACTCCAGAAATCAGCAGATTGATCGTTGACCGATCGAAAATAGCAATGCAATATACAGAGGAAAATTCACAGATACTTCACTGACCAGCTTAGTGCAGATTTAAAATTCCAGAGACTTTTAGACATGGCAGATATTAACGGCAATTTACTTCTAGCTGACAACCTGATCGGCACCTTAGAAAATGACCTGATTTTTGGGTATGGCGGCAACGACACCATTTTTGGAGATAATGGCAGCGATCGCCTTGCCGGTGGCGATGGTGACGACCAGCTTTTTGGTGGTGATGGGGATGATTTTATTTGGGGCGAGGCAGGGAATGATACTATTAGTGGTGATGCTGGTAATAATGTTCTGATTAGTCTAGATGGCAATGACTTTATTTCAGCGGGCGTTGGCAATGATTTTATTTGGGGTGGGGCTGGCAGCGACACCATTTTAGGCAATGATGGCAATAATGTGATCGATGCTGGTGAAGGCAGCGATCGAATTGTGGGTGGTGATGATAGCGATTCTATTTGGGGTGGCACTGGTGATGATAGTATCTTTGCCGGTGAGGGGAATAACTCTGTAGTCGGCAATGATGGCAATGACATCATCGATGCTGGTAAAGGTGATGATTTCATCTGGGCAGGGGATGGTGATGATGTGGTGAAAGCCGGTGATGGAAATAATGTCATTGATGGTGGTAACGATAATGATTCGCTGGTTGGGGGTAAAGATATCGATCAAATTTGGGGTGGCGCAGGTAACGACACCATTGATGGTAACGAAGGCAATAACCAGTTAGATGGCGGCGCAGGCGATGATAGAATTATTGCTGGCGAAGGTAATAATTTGATTTGGGGTGGCCTGGGTAACGATCAGGTTTATACCGGCAATGGTAACAATGTGATCTCTGCTGGCGAGGGTAACGACCTCATTATTGGGGGCAGCGGTAATGACCTGATTTTTGCCGGTGAAGGCGATGATATTCTCAACGGTGGACTGGGAGCTAATTACCTCAGCGGTGGTGCTGGCAAAGACACTTTTTCAATTTCATTTGCTGGCGTTGGCTTAAATAACACTATTGCTGATTTCACAATCAATAGCGATATTATTGCTATTTTTGGTGGTGATTCTCCTAACCCAAACATTAGTAATTTTGGTCAGTTGTCGATCAGCCAAGCTGGTGCTGATGCTCTAATTAAAAATCAAGCTGGTCTGTCGGTGGCCACTTTATTGAATACCGATAGCAGTCTATTAACCAGCGATAGTTTCCGTTTTAGCTAAGCTGTGAGAGTGTTTCGGCAGAATGGCTGAGGCTAAACTGCCGGAATATTTGTGAATTTCAGTAAATCGATCGATGACCACCTAGAAAAGCTCGATACAATATACAAGAGAAAATCAATAGGTGCTTCCCTGGCAAGTTAACTCTTGAGCCGGTGAATTACCAAAGTCCTCATCTCTAAAAATATCTAGCAGCTTTTTTAATATGGCAAATATTTACGGTGATTTATTGTTAGCCGATAACCTAATTGGCACCTTAGAAGACGATCGAATTTGGGGCTACGGCGGCAACGACGTTATTTCTGGCGGCGCTGGTAATGACGGTTTAGATGGCGGCGATGGCAATGATTCTGTAGACGGTGGCCTGGGTGATGATTCGGTCTGGGGCGGCATTGGTAACGATACTTTGCTAGGCGGCGAAGGTGCCGACAGCTTAGATGGCGGTGATGGCAACGACCTGATTTTTGGTGGCAATGGTGATGATTATATCTGGGGTGGCCTGGGTAACGACACGATCGATGGCGAAGCGGGTAATAACTCCTTAGATGGATTAGAGGGCGATGACTCGATCACGGCGGGCAGTGGCAATGATTCTATCTGGGGTGGTGATGGTAATGATACTATCCAAGGCGGCGATGGTGATAACGCGATCGATGGCCGTGCCGACAAAGATCTGATTACTGCGGGCAGTGGTGATGATTCTATCTGGGGCGGCTTGGGTGATGATACCATCCTTGCTGGGGAGGGCAATAACTCTCTAGATGGTCAAGATGGCAATGATTCGATTATTGCGGGTAACGGCAACGATTTTATCTGGGGCGGCGCAGGTAGCGACACCATTCAAGGTGGCGACGGCATTAACGAGCTGGATGGCCGCGATGACAATGACTTTTTGACTGGTGGTAAAGATGCCGATCGAATTTGGGGCGGTGCTGGTAATGATTCCATTCAAGGCGGCGACGGTAACAACCAGCTAGACGGCGGCGAAGGCAATGATTCGATTATTGCAGGCAGTGGGGATGATTTTATCTGGGGTGGTCTTGGTGATGATCTGATCTTTGCTGGCAATGGTAACAATTTAATATCTGCCAGCTTTGGTAATGACACTCTGGTTGGTGGCAATGGAGACGATACTATCTTTGCTGCTGAAGGTGACGATTTATTATCTGGTGGCTTAGGCAATAATTATCTGAGTGGTGGCGAGGGTGCAGATACTTTCTCGATCTCCGCAGCAGGTAGTGCCTTCACTGGTTTGAATAACACTATTTCTGATTTCACGATCGGCGCTGATAATATTCGGCTGGTGGGTCTGGGTATTAGTAATTTTAGCCAACTATCTATTACCCAATCGGGTGCTGATGCGGTGGTAAGTAACCGGGCTGGTCTATCGATCGCCACTGTGCTGAATACTGATAGCACTCAACTAACTACTAGTAGTTTTAGCTATGCTTTGAGTTAGTTTTCATTGCCCACCCTTTCTCCTAGATAGCTAGTAGGGGATTTAAAAAGTCGATCGTAGTCACTTGCTCTCTCTTTAGGTGAGAGCAAGTGTAATATTTTTGGCCAAAGCTACTGCATCATCACAGATTACAAAATACCATCTACCATGACACAAACTACCCCACCTGGAAGCCTCGGATTGCCATTTATTGGCGAGACAATAGCATTTTTTACCGATCGATACTTCGCGATTAAGCGACACGAGCGCTACGGACCAGTATTCAAAACTCATATTTTGGGAGAAACAACCGTTCTGCTGCAAGGTGCTGATGGGAATCGCTTCATCCTGGGGATTGAAAATGATTATTTTGAGGCTACTTGGCCATCGAGTGTCAAGAAACTGTTGGGTGCTTCATCGCTGTCTCTGCAAATGGGGCCTCAACACGCCAGCCGCCGCAAGATCTTAGCCCAAGCATTTCAGCCTCGGGCTTTGTCCAGCTATGCAGAAGCGATGAACCTAATTAGCGATCGATATCTCGATCGGTGGGTGAAACAAGAAACTATGACTTGGTATCCCGAGTTGCGAGACTATACTCTGGATATTGCCTGCAAACTGCTGGTGGGTCAAGATGAAGGCTCCAAATCAAATCTTGGTCATTATTACGAAGCCTGGGTCGCCGGGTTATTTAGTGTCCCGGTGAACTTACCCTGGACAGCTTTTGGTAAAGCCCTAAAAAGCCGGGGAAAATTGCTAGCAGAAATCGAAAAATTAATTCTCGATCGTCAAAAGCTGCCGACTCCAGCACAAAACCAAGATGCGTTGGATTTAATGCTGTCAGCACGGGATGATGATGGCGAAGGCTTACCAATGGATGAATTGAAAGATCAGGTTCTGACCTTATTGTTTGCAGGGCACGAAACTTTAACATCATCTTTGGCTTCACTGTGCTTGCTCTTGGCACAGCATCCAGAAGTATTGCAGCGGGCGCGGCAGGAGCAGATGGAATTAGTCGATCAACCTTTGACACCTGAAACGTTGAAGCAGATGCCATATTTAGATCAAATCTTGAAAGAAGTGTTGCGGGTAATACCGCCTGTGGCCGGAGGTTTTAGGATAGCGCTCCAAGACTGTGAATATGGTGGTTTCAAGATTAAGAAAGGCTGGCAACTGCTGTATCAGATTACAGCCACCCATCAAGATCCGAGTGTTTATCCCGATCCTCAGCAGTTTGATCCCGATCGGTTTGATAAATCAAGAGCAGAAGACAAGCAGAAACCTTTTGCCTTTGCGCCTTTCGGTGGCGGGGTGCGGGAATGTATCGGGAAAGAATTTGCGCGATTAGAGATCAAAATTTTTGCGGCACGACTACTCCGAGAATATCAATGGGAATTGCTGCCTGATCAAAACCTAGATATGGTGGTGATTCCAACACCCAAACCGCAGGATGGTCTGAAGGTGAAGTTTAGCAAAAAGCCCGCACGCTCTATTTGAGCAGCGGGCATGTTGGTAAAAATTGCAGATGGAGTGAGCTAGACGGCCACATTTCGATCGGATTCCAACATCGAAGACAACTGCTTAACTCCACGTTGTAAGTGACGAGTAACAGTCATAGGGCTAACACCAATCTTTTTTGCAGCTTCCTTGCGAGGCATCCCCTTGATGTAAACATACTCGATCGCCTGCTGAGTCTTAGGTTCTAGTTGGCCAATCATGCCAGCTAGCTGCTGACGCTCTTCTTCCATAAACTGCCGATCTCGATCGCGAGTATCGGGCAAGCTGTCACCCAAAGTCACCGGGTAGTCCAGCATCTGACCCACAGTAGCATCGAGGCTTAAAGTCTGACGGTTATTCTCAGCAGCCTTGGTTTCGCGCCACTCTTGCACCGTAATTTGCAGAGCATCAGCAAGTTCGATATCAGTAGGCTTGCGATCGAGGATCAGAGTTAAATGCTGAGCCATTTTTTCGCCTTCTTTTTGCAGCTCTTGCCAGCGCCGGGGGATTTTAACTACACTGCTGCGGTCTCTCAGAAAATGCAAAATTTCACCGCGAATGTAGGGGACAGCAAAGGAGCTAAAAGCACAGCCTTGGTAAGGATTAAAGCGTTCGATCGCTCTGATTAAACCCAAGTAACCAATTTGCTCTAAATCTTGGTAAGTCTCTACGCACTGGCGGCTAATACGGTGAGCCACTTGTCTCACCAAACCAGCATTCAACAACACCAATTTATTCCGGACTCTCACATTGGGCTGTTGATGATAAGAAATTAACAGAGTCATCGACTCAGCAGTACGTTGGCTAGCAGCATTTTCTGGGATAGTCGCTGCTTCATTGACGGTCTGGGAAGATTGAGTAGCCATGGAATAGATCAGGGTTTAGGTGGATGTGGAACGCGGTGTTTTTTTCGACTCCATCATTCTCTCGAAATCACCCTTTTCCAAATACCGTTGATCTACGTGACTTCCCAAATAAAAACTTTTCTAACTCCGTAAAACCACGGAACTTTTACTCGATCGTTAGTCTGGTCAACGGTTTCTTTTGATTCTGCTACGTAAAACTGCGATAAGTAGTGCTCCAGAGGTGGTTTATCGGCCATTGCCATCGATTTATTCTTCCAAGTCAAGCGACCAAATAAAAAAACGGTCTTTAACAAAAAAGACCGCCATCCGCGATTTTACAAATAAATGTTGTTGATTAAGGAGTAAAAACAAACAGATCACTAGCAACCAAAGTAGGTTTACTAGAGAGTAAAGCAAACTGTCCGCCATTAGTTCCAAAGCCACTGGTTACGCCATTAGTATCTAGGTATAAGCGCCCAGATCCTCGGCTGTAAATTAGTTTTACCCCAGTTGTCGCCGCCGCATTCACGTTGGTATCTTGAGCAACACTGGCAAATTGACTGGCGGCAACAGCTCCAGCCACCAAGCCAAACGTAGTACTGCTTAAATACAGCTTATCTACCCCTACCACAAAATCAGTGACAGTATCAATACCAAGTTGAGTGCCGATCGCGCCGGTCAGAGCCGTACTGCTACCGAAGTAGAATTTATCAATACCAGCCCCACCAGTCAGTGAGTCAGTCCCAACACCTCCCCGAATAATATCGTCTCCATTACCAGCCGAGATCGTGTCGTTGCCGCCAGCTCCATCAAGACTATCAGCTCCAGCATAAGAGGTCAGCACATTTGCCAAACTATCTCCGGTCAAGAAGCTATTAGCAGTATTAGAACCTTCAACGTTTTCGATGCTGATGTAAGTATCACCTAACGCATCACCAGTATTTAGAGCAGCATTACCTAAATTGACTGTGATGCTAGCAGTAGAACTGAAGTAGCTAGCCAGATCGGTATTGTTGCCACCGTTAATTACATCAGCACCAGCACCGCCTTCTAAGGTATCGTTGCCATCGCCACCTAACAGCGTATCATTACCACTCAGAGCAGATAGTCGATCGGCACCTGCCAAGCCATCTAATTGTTCGTTCCCAGCAGTGCCGGTAAGCGTATCAGCACCAGTGGTGCCAATGAAGTTTAAAACATTAAGTGTGAAAGTACTGCTACCTGATAGACTGCCATCAGAAGCTGTTACTTGGAGGTTATAAGACCCTGCACCAGTGCTAGGAATATTACCCACACTAGAAATCACACCTGTAGTGGCGTTGATTTGTAGCCAGGTGGGCAAGACCCCACCCACCCGAGACAAGGTATAAGTAAGAGCGTTGCCATCCACATCACTAAAAGCAGTGGCAGTATTAAAGCTCAGGGCTTGACCTTCGCCGATCGATTGGTTGGCAATAGCGGTGCTAGTAGGAGCATCGTTGACAGCTATACCAGTGAAAGCTTTGCTACCAGTAATTGCCGGGTTTACACCATCAGAAACACTGGTGGCAATGGTAAAGTTGCCATTAAAGTTAGCCGTAGGATTAAATATTACCCCAGCTAATAAGGTATTTACATCTGCAATCGCGCCACTAGCTGACCAAACTCCGGTAGCTGCATTATAAGTAGAGGTTACTGCTCCCGATGTACCAGCACTTAAACTGCCTGCGGCAATATTAGAAAGAGTTAAGCTAGCAGTAACAGTAGCTGCACCAGTAACAACAATGTCTGTGAAATTTAGAGTAGTATCTTCTGTGTAAGATTCTGGAGTGCTTAAGTTAGCAGCAGCTAACGATGAACCGCCCACATTGTTCACATTGATAGTAAATGTCTGTCGGGTAAAAGAGCCATCTGTCGAGGTTGCCTTTACACCAATACTGTGGGAAGTGGCATTTACATAATTAATCAAGCTGCCATTAGCCACGGTCACAATACCTGTGGCTGCATCGATCGCAAACCGTCCACCAGCATTGTCGGTGAGACTATATGTGACAGCTTGGGCATTGCCATCAGTAGCCAGAGCCGTAATGCCCACTGTGCTACCATTGGTCGCGTTGCTATCCACCGTGTTAGCGGTGACACTATCGCTATCGGTCAAAGAGCCAATCAGTTGGCTAACTATCAGATCAGTACTGCTTGGGCTTAAGAATCTCAAAACCTCAACGTTGGAGATTATATCTGAGCCATCATTACCATTGGTTCCGGGTAGAACATCAGATATTAACCAGTTGGTATTAGCCCACTCAATAGTGTAATCAGTTTGTACACCGGCAAATATTGCAATATCGGTGCCACCAATGCCACCATCGATCGTGTCATTACCAACTCCACCTTCTAAGGTGTCATCTCCTCCATTGCCATTGAGTACATTGTTGGCGGCATTGCCTTTGATGCTATCGCTGCCAGCACCACCATTACTGTTTTCAATCAACGATCGCACATCACCATTAAATTGCAGAGCATTAAATACATGACCCCGAGCATAAGTATTGGTACCAAAAGCCGCATCTAGCTTGGCTTTTTGAAAAGTACCGCCCACTGCCAAATCGGACCAGCCGCCCGGTGTCAGATCCACAGCTAAATTAGTTGTGTAATTACTAAAGTCGTAAGTATCAATCCCGTTACCATCCCACAGAGTTCTAAAAATGCGATTGGCTCCAGGTGTCCCCTGAGCCACTCCATTAGCAAACATTTCACCGGTAGTTAGCGAGAATGTATAGGTGGTGTTAGAACTGTTGTAACCAAATTCGGCTCCATACATTTGCTGAATGGCTCGAATATCGTACATCATCAGTGACTGAGCAAAACCCCACGTTTCGTTACCATAACCAGCCGTGGTGGAAGCACCAATATAAGGCCGATAAGTCATAATTGAGAACTCCATCGAATCTCGATCGGCAGTCAAGGCCAGGGGATTAGTCTCATGGCCGTGCTCTAAGCCCAAGGCGTGGCCTAACTCATGGCCAAAGGTATGGAAGGCATAGTTACCAATTACTGGTGTGTTAAAAGAAGTTTTATTAAACCAAGCATCGCCTCCTTCGACAAATGACCCATTAGGGAAATAGGCATAGGCCGTGCCAGGATCATCTGACATTGCTAGCCGAATAGTGGCATCTCGATCGCTTGCTCCAGTTAACTCAACCGGTGCTAAGCCCGAAACGTTATCGTAAATACCCCCTGCTCCAATCCAAGCTCTAGCCACACTTTGCTGTTGAGCATTGAGAGCTAAAAAGCTGGCCGAATGAACCGCCGCACTGGCATAACCAGCTTCATAATCATTGGCATAATTATCGGTAAAGCTGTAAGTCAAAGCCAAATTAGTCCATCTAGTACCACTCAATAACGCATCTGTATTGGTGTCACCAGAAGCTGTTACTGAGCTAGTTGTAGAAGGTACACCAAAAGCATCGGCGCGTGGGGGGCCAATGGGAATGGCTGTATTGCGCTGAAAAACAACCCCATCACTGCGCAACAACAGCGATGGGTCTAAAGCTGGAATCGTATTAACAGTGGGAATTGGTGTTGTGCCAGAATTTAGCACTTCTGGATTAATTTTCGTCGATGGACTAAGCTCTAACTGACTAGCAAAGTTAAGGTTTAGCAGGTCTTGAGCAAGCGGTTCTACCAAGTTGGTACTGTCGATCATTGTCAGTTACACGAATCAATTTTGTTGGACAGAGAGAATCATATCTTGTTGCTTTACAATCTCACTAGTATCAAAACAGCGTAATACCCCACCTGTTTAGGGAGAGAGAACCAGCTAACCGCTCTGTTCTACCGATTTTGTTCAAGGCAAAGCCACCATACCTCCACTTCTTTGAGATCAGGATTCAGGATTAATCTATATCTACACAACTGAGCTAAAGTGAGGAAAAGTCCGTCGTAATGCTTTTGTTCCTAACTGATTCCTAAAGGTGGCTAAACTAAGACTCGATAAATTATTGGTAGAGCGCGGGCTATGCTCCTCGCGGCAGTTGGCTCAGCGGCTAATTCAGGCTGGGGAAGTGCGGGTAAAAGGTGAGATCGTCGATAAAGTTGGTACCGAAGTGCCGATCGATGCCCCTATTGAAGTCAAACAAAGACCTCGCTTTGTCTCTAGGGGCGGCGAGAAGTTAATTAAGGCGCTAGAAGAATTTCCGGTGTCGGTGCTCGATCGAGTCTGTTTAGATGGCGGCATTTCTACGGGCGGCTTTACGGATTGCTTGTTGCAATCAGGAGCCAAGCTAGTTTATGGCATTGATGTAGGCTATGGCCAAGTAGATTGGAAGATTCGCACCGACGATCGATTGGTTTTAAAAGAGCGGGTCAATCTGCGCAATTTAACTGCCGACCAGCTTTATACCGCCGATAGCCTGCGCCCAGACTTAGGAGTAGTAGATGTATCGTTTATCTCTTTAGGCAAAGTTTTACCGGCTTTAGCCAATCTACTAGAGGGCAATAAAGAGCTAATTCTTTTAGTCAAACCACAGTTTGAAGTAGGTCGAGAAGCCATTGGCAAAAATGGGGTGGTGCGGGATGCGCGGGTACAGGCTGGGGCGATCGAAGGAGTCCTGCATACCGCTGTCTCAATGGGTTGGTATCCTCAGGGGCTGACCTTTTCACCACTAGTTGGGCCAGCGGGCAATATTGAGTTTTTGCTGTGGTTAAGCTTGGTAGATAATGGAATGATGCTTGACAAAGCAACCATACTTGCAATGGTCGGCACTGCTCATACAAGTCTTTTGTAAAAACTGGCAAGATGCTTTTTGACGGTACTCTTGGTAGTGAATTATTTTTTAGATATCAAAATATTCCTAGGTTCATACCATGAAAAGCACTGGTGCAGATAACCTTTCAGAACTACTTTCTGTATCTCAAACTGCTCAGGTTTTAGGCGTAACCCGGCAGCGAGTTCACAATCTAATTAAAAATGGCCAAATTACAGCTCACAAGCTTGGACGTTATTACTACATAAGCACTAGTGAAATTGAGAGCTATCGAGATCAACCTCTAGGAAAACCCTATCAACCAAGAAGCACAATTCCTGAAGAGAACTCTATTGACAATCATCAATAGACTTGATAATCTCAGATCATATGTATTTAAGGTTTAAATAGATGCTCCCTTTCCAACTTATTTCAGCAGACGGTGCAAATCAAAAAAAATTACAGCAGGCATACACAAGTGAATACGGCATCCTTTATCAAGGTGACTGCCTTAATTTTTTATCAGCATTACCTAATGAATCTGTAGATCTTGTTTTTGCTGATCCGCCTTTCAACCTGGGTAAAAAATATGGTGCAGAAGTAAATGATCAGATGCAGCAAGATGCATACTTAAGCTGGTCCAAACAGTGGTTAAGTGAGTGTATCCGAGTACTCAAGCCGGGAGGGAGTTTATTTATTTTCAATCTGCCTAAATGGTGCATAGAATATGGTGCATATCTTAATCAACGAGGAATGTGTTTTAGGCATTGGGTTGCTTGTCGAATGCCAAAAGCTTTTCCCAGAGGCAATAAAATGTCTCCGGCTCACTACGGGCTACTCTATTACACCAAAGGAGAGCCAACAGTTTTTAATAAGGTTTATACCCCAATTCAAGTTTGCAGACATTGCAGCGGTGAAATTCGTGATTATGGAGGGCATCGCAAAAGCCTCAATGAAAAAGGGATTAACTTAATGGATGTTTGGGATATGCCAGAGGATGTTTGGGAAAATGCTTCGGAGCCTGACTCTACCGAAATTTTGTGGACATTGGCAGAGGAAATATGGGCTGATATTCCACCTGTTCGGCATCGTCAGCACAAAAAACGAGTCCCCAATGAACTTGCTCCCATTATGCTAGAGCGGGTCATTGCTATGGCCTCTAATCCAGGGCAAATTGTAATCGATCCGTTTGGAGGCGCTGGCACTACATTCTATGCTGCAGAAAAGCTACATCGTTACTGGATTGGTTCAGAAATTGGAGACGTAGACCCAGCAGTAGAGCGGTTGACTAATTTAACCAAGGGAATCGTAGAAGAATGGGAGTCGGCAAGAGGGAATAAGAAACTAAAGCAGCGGAAAAAAATGGCTTCGCAGCTTCCCATCCCCTATTCCACAGCAGATGTTTAACAAAGAAATTGCAGCGCAAGAAATCTTAAATCAAGGCACGTCCATCGGTGCCTTTAGCAATTGTTGGCACAGTGCTGTCTAATTGGTCATGCTCAATTACAAAGATAGCAAGAAAACCGTCTTTGATGACAACCGATCGCCAAACATCGAAGTATGGCTCTAGTTCTTCATAATTGCCAATGCGATCGGTTAGGTAAGGGTATAGTTTTCTGCTAGGGAGTACCAAAACAGCACCGATCAAAACGCCCCGCAACAAACCCAGAACCAGTTTATTTACGGCTCGATGACTTGAGGATATATTTCCAGTTTCCCATTCAAGTGCAAAAAGACAGTTATCAATGCTTTTGGTCGCATCAATTTTTCCTGGTGATTGTGTCGCATAAATAATTGAAGTTTCCAACCCCCATCCAAATTTGTTACTCAGGGCAACCATGCAGGCTTCTTTAATAGGCTTAACACCGTTGCCGTGCCTAATCGGATTGATTGTAAATCCAGATGCTCCAGGAGGATAGACGATCAAAGAAATCGCCTCTCGAATTTCACTGCGGAGCACTGCCCAATTGCTGGATTTTTCAAAATCTCCAACACTGATTAAGATCACCTCTCGTACAATTTTCATGCTTAATTACCCACATAATTTTGCTATTCAAGCGTAGTATAGATCTGTCTAACTGCATCTGAATTCTTTAGAAATGAAGCGTTGAGGCGATCGAAGGAGTTCTGCATACCGCTATACCGCTGTCTCAATGGGCTGGTATCCTCAGGGATTTAACTTAAATTTATTAGGGTTCTGCGGCGATCGATTTTGGGAACTTAACCGTTGCTTAATCTTGCAGAAGTCTAATTGTAGTAGCCTGGATGGAAATGTGTATAAATACTTGCCGAAACTCAATATGTTTGCCAATCAGCACAAAGTAACTCTTGTCCTTTTGCCCCTAGCGCTATCTTTGGCCATGTTGGGAGGCTGCAAAAATAAGCCTGTAGATGGAGAAGTCGCGAAAAATCCCGATGCAGCAGCGACTAGCAGCAGTGGAACTGGGGACATCAAAATTGATGGTTCTAGCACAGTGTTTCCGATTAGCGAAGCAATTGCCGAATCTTTTGGCAAAGCTAATCCTGGCAAAAAAGTATCTGTGGCTGAATCAGGTACTGGGGGTGGGTTCAAGAAGTTCTGTCGCGGTGAAATCGATATCAATGATGCTTCACGCCCAATCTTACAGAAAGAAATAGATGAATGTAAGGCTAAAGGCATTGATTATTTAGAAGTTCCGATCGCCTACGATGCCCTAACTGTGATCATTAACCCAGCCAACACTTGGGCGGCAAACATGAAAGTTGCTGAACTCAAAAAAATGTGGGAACCAGCAGCAACCGCCAAGGTCATGAAATGGAAAGATGTCAATCCGGCATATCCTGACAGCAAAATGGCTTTATATGGTGCCGGTAGATCTTCTGGGACTTTTGATTATTTCACCGAAGCCATCAATGGCAAAGCCAAAGAAGGCCGCACCGACTACACTGCTACCGAAGACGACAACGTGACTGTCAAAGGAGTGATTAGTGATAAAAATGCCTTGGGCTACCTTGGTTTTGCTTACTATGAAGCCAACAAAACCAAACTGAAAGCAGTTGGGATCGACAGTGGGAAAGGAGCAGTGTTGCCTTCGATCGAAACGGCTAAAAATGGGACATATACGCCCCTTGCTCGTCCGCTGTTTATCTATGTAAGCAGCAAATCTTTAGAAAAACCCGGTGTGAAAGAGTTTGTAGACTACTATATTGCTCAAATCCCTAAAGCCAGCGCCGAAACTAAATATATTCCCTTGCCTGAAACGGCCTACGCCAAAATTAATGAAAAAGTCAAAGCCAAGAAATTGGGTACAGTCTTTGGGGGCAAAGAGGCGATCGGCTTAAAAATTGATGAAATTTTGGCAAAAGAATCTAAATAGGTTTGATTAACCACCTCTAAACTCGGTGCTGGATTTGTCTTGTACACCCTTGTCAAAGACGTACTCCGCTCTGTAATCTGGAAACGGTTACAGCATCGAGTTTTTTATTGCAAAAATTAAAATATTAGTGGTATGTCAGGTTCCTGAATTATGCAAACTAATGACAATCCGTTGCCGAACCTGCCAGATCGCAAGTGGCGCAAGATTGGTGAAAAAGCGATCGAGGTTGCTTTGTTTCTGGCAGCAGTTTCTAGCGTGGCGATTACCGCCGCAATTGTGGGGATTCTGCTCTATGAGTCCTTCCGATTTTTTTCTCATGTGCCTCTGTGGCGGTTTTTTGCTGACCCAAATTGGGCACCTTCAGACAGTCCAGAAAGTGGTCAATACGGTATTTTATCTTTGGTAACTGGCACCATGGTAATTACCCTAGTGGCTTTGCTAGTCGCCATTCCCATGGGGACGATCGTGGCAATTTATTTAAGCGAATTCGCCAAGCCGATCTTGCGGGAAACCATTAAACCCATCCTAGAGCTATTAGCTGGTGTGCCTACAGTGGTTTATGGTTACTTTGCCTTGTTGTTTGTGAGTCCTATTTTACAGATGCTAGTCCCGAGTATGGGCGGTTCTAGTATGCTCAGTGCTGGTTTGGTCATGGGAATCATGATTATTCCCTACATCAGCTCCTTGAGTGAAGATGCCATGCGATCGGTGCCAGTTGCCCTACGGGAAGGCTCTTTTGCCATGGGAGCAACTCGCTTGCACACCACTTTAAACGTGGTGTTGCCCGCTTCGATTTCGGGGATTTCGGCGGCCTATATTTTAGGTGTTTCGCGGGCGATCGGCGAGACCATGATTGTAGCAATCGCTGCTGGTGGACAGGCTAATCTCACCATTAATCCCTTAGATCCAGCGCTGACGATTACCGCCTATATTGTCTCGGTTTCTAAAGGTGATATTGAGCATGGCTCGATCGAGTACCAAACCATTTTTGCGGCTGGTTTAACCTTGGTGCTCATGACTTTGGCTTTCAATATTGTTGGCCACCTCTTGAAGAAAAAATACCGGGAAGCTTACTAGGAGATAAATACAATGCCTTTGCCTAATAAAAATTCAGAAGATGACCTTAAACTAAAAGCCAAGATCGCCAGCAGCAAGTTTTTGGACAATGCTTTTCAGGTAATTGGCGTTGTCACTATGATCCTAGCCATTTTGGTACTGGGCACTTTGATCGCTAAATTGTTTATCGACGGCATTGCTCAACTCAACTTTGATTTTCTGACTAAGTTTCCTAGCTCCAAGGCGGCTAAAGCTGGAGTTTATTCAGCTTGGGTGGGCAGCTTAATTGTAATTTTGCTGACAGCAGCAGTTGCGGTACCGCTAGGAGTAGGGGCGGCAGTCTATTTAGAAGAATATGCTGAAAAAAACTGGTTTGCCGATTTTATTGAAGTGAATGTTACCAACCTAGCTGGCGTACCCTCAATTATTTATGGACTCCTGGGTTTGGGCGTATTTAAGTATGGTTTGGGCTTAGGGTCGAGCTTAGCCGCCGCTGGACTCACCTTGGCGCTGTTGGTCTTACCAGTGGTAATTGTCACCACTCGTGAGGGAATTAGGGCAATTCCGGGAAATGTGCGCGAAGCTGCCTATGCCCTAGGTGCAACCAAATGGCAGGTTATTTGGGATCATATTTTGCCCTATTCTATGGGCACTACCCTCACAGGAGTGATTGTTGCGCTATCGCGGGCTTTGGGAGAGACAGCTCCACTGATCGTAATTGGCGCGGTCAACTTTATTGCTTATCTGCCGGAAAACCTCCTTTCACCCTTTACGGTTCTGCCAATTCAGATGTTTGATTGGGTAGGTAGACCAGACCCCGCATTTCAGCAGAACGCCGCTGCGGCAGGAATTGTGATTATTGCCATGACCTTGGGCATGAATGCGATCGCAATTTATCTGCGCTACTACCTCCGTCGCAGTATCAAGTGGTAAGATCTAATTATCAAGAATGTATAAATATGTACAACCAAAACCAGACCGAACTGCTAAAGAAAGCTGAAGTAGACAAGTTGGACTTCTTTTATGATGGCACCGTCCACGCTCTAAAGAAGATCAACATGCCAGTGTTCGATCGAAAGGTAACTGCCATGATTGGTCCTTCCGGCTGTGGCAAAACCACTCTGCTACGTTGCTTTAACCGGATGCACGACTTGTATCCCGGCAATCGCTATGAAGGTGATATCTGGACAGATCAAGGAATTAATTTATTGGGTCGCAAAGTAGACCCGATCGAAGTGCGGATGCGGGTAAGCATGGTTTTCCAAAAACCTAACCCCTTCCCTAAATCTATTTTTGAAAATGTGGCCTATGGCCTGCGGGTGCGCGGTGAAAAAAACCGCGCTGTCCTGGAGCAAAAGGTAGAAGAAGCTCTGCAAAATGCCGCTCTCTGGAAAGAAGTAAAGGATCGATTGAACGACCTAGCTTCTAATCTTTCTGGTGGTCAGCAGCAGCGCCTGTGCATTGCGCGGGCTTTAGCGACCACTCCCGAAATTTTGCTGTTGGATGAACCAACTTCGGCTTTAGACCCGATCGCTACTGCCAGCATTGAAGAATTGATTGGTGATCTCAAGGAACGGGTAACAATTTTGATTGTGACTCACAGTATGCAGCAAGCTGCGCGGGTTTCCGACTTTACTGCATTTATGTACATGGGTGAGATGGTGGAGTTCAACGAAACTTCTCAAATATTCACTCAGCCTGCTCAACAGCAGACTGCGGACTATGTAAGCGGTCGCTTCGGCTAAGAATTACATAGCATCAGAAAGAACCCTGTCTCGGATTGAGACAGGGTTCTTTTTTGAAAATCTCTGGATACGCTAATTGATGAGATAGGAGTTAAGCCTGAGCCTGTTTGGCTAAGAAATTCTGCACATAGTAAGCACAGAGATGTGCGCCTTCCGCTTGGTAGATAAAGTGATCGCGGCGGGGAACGGTAATTAGTTCAGAGTTGGGAAACAGCGAGTGATAGCGGTGCGCCATTTCTACTGGGGTTTCGGTGTCCTTTTCGCCCCAGAGCAATAGCACGGGCGCTTTGATTTGCTTGACGATTTCGGTGACATCTTCGCTGACAGTTTTGACCATGGTGCCGCGTAGGACACCGGCATTTAGGTAATCACGGGAACCGTACTTTTGGCTGTGCCAGTCTAATAGCTCTTGGCGGTTAATTGGCGAAATTTTGCAAGCTGCGCGGAGGTTTTTGATCCATTGACTGCGCAGGGACTGTTGGAGAGTCTTTTGGCGTTGAAGACCTGCTGAATTAATTAAAACCACCGATCGCACTCGATCGGGATATTTGTGAGCTAACCGGATAGAAATCCGGCCACCAAGAGAATGTCCCAGCAGATCAGTGCGATCGATTTTCTTCTCGTCTAGATAGGCCAAGACTCGATCGGCATACTGAGTGGTATTCCAATCTTCAGGTGGCGGCGGAGTCTTACCAAAGCCTGGTAAGTCTAAAACATGAATGTTAGCTGTATCACCTTCACTATAAGCAGAACTATCGGCCAGCAGCTCAGCCATCGGCTGGAGCGCCCGCAGATTTTGCCCCCAGCCGTGCATCATCAGCAGCGGATGCCCGCCCCGGCCAAGTTGAATTGCATTGATTTCTGGTACGGCCATATAGTTGATCTGATAATTGTGATTTGGGGACTGGTTGCGATTTCTGAAGCCTAAGTTATCATCGATCGGCCACTTCGGGAAGAGCAAAACCGTAAACCTGCGATATTTTCCATTATCAAGTGGGCATGATAAGCAAGAAGATTGGCAATCTTTAATTTAATTTTAATTGGGACATCGCTAGGGGATATTAATTCAGTGGTTACTTCTTATGAGCGGATGACACCGCAGACAGAACAATCCATTTGCAACTGGTTGGCCGAGACCCTCAAAGAAGCTGCTGACGAGGATGTCTTATTAGCCTTCCAAAGACTAATGGTGGAAGGTAAAGGCATTAGCGACCCAGAAGTTTCTGAGGCGATCGAAGCAATTGCTTTGTCAAAAGAAAAAAGCGCTCAAAGAGATTTCTTGCGAATTTTAGATCAGGTATGCCATCAAATAATTACAGTCTGGCTAGTTGATGGTAAACCCTCATTAATTAGCCAACTCATCGATGAGATCGGCAAAATTGGTGATAGCAAAGAACAGATCTATGCCAAACTGCCCCGCCGTCTGCATCAGCTCTGGAAGCTATATATTCAAGATGTCTACTATCAGCGGCTGCTGAAGCTGCAAATAGTTGTAACTCGGCAATCGACCAGCACCGATAGTCAGGCATCGCTGGCTCAATTGCTCGATCGCTATCCTTTTTTGTATGAATCTAGCTTGTT
This sequence comes from Synechococcales cyanobacterium bin59.metabat.ball.084, assembly GCA_013297675.1. GTDB lineage: Bacteria > Cyanobacteriota > Cyanobacteriia > Cyanobacteriales > Chamaesiphonaceae > JAAFHZ01. The sequence goes on from JAAFHZ010000050.1 coordinate 25,337, forward strand.
GGCCGAAGATGCCACCGTAGAATATTTAGAAATTATTCAAAAAACCAAGCGCCGCGCCCAACGAGATTATGAGTTTAAGCTCTCCAAATACCTCACCTTTCAAATTCGGAAGGCTTCTTTGCGCCAAAACCCTGACCCGCAAAAGTCGATCGAACCAGTAGTCAACCCCAGCTTACTAAAAAGCCGTGATTTGGGCAGTGCCCTGCAAACTTTTGTGAGTAATTCGCGCCATGGTGGTGAAAATCCTTGGGATAGTGCTTGCAGTTTTCAGGCACAAATTCACTCTGGCCTAACTTTTGTTGATTTTAAGGAGTTGCTCTATAAGTATCTAATCACCGATTTAGATCCAACCAGTCAAGCCCAAACTAGTTTCAAGGCAAAATTGAAGGAATATTTACGGGGCGTTATCCCCGAAAATCATCCTAAGCCCCTAGATGAATTGTCCCAAGTCCGCACTTATACTCAATTGCTCAACTTTTTGGTAATTGACAGCGCTGAGCGCCCTAATCATATGGTGTTGATTAACTTGGTATCCAATATTGGCTCTACTGCTACGGTGAGCTTGATTTTAAAGATTATTTTGATCTGTCCCAAGGCTCAGACCTCTCTCAATCATCGTTTGGCTATTTTGTTTAACCATTACTATGCCAGTTCTCAAGAAGATGTGGCTTGGCTGATCAAGTTACTCGAAAACTGGCACATTGCCAGCACAATCCACTTTGGCAAGATTGATACTTCTTTGCTGAAACAAATTCTGGCTAAAAAGTCTAAGCGAAAAACCAACAAATTAGTTTAGTTAAGCATCGCGAAAACGATGGTGGCGGAAAAATAGTTGCCGATCGCCGTAGGCAGAGGCCACAAATGGGGATTTGGTGACTAAATTACCAATGACCTGGCCAGAATCGCTCACCATCACGGTGAAAATTTTGGTACCTACTGGTAGCGGCGTGAAGTCTGTCCGAAAATCATGGGGATTACTGGCAAACTGTAGCTCTGGCACCAGAGAAATTTGCTCGGGTGAGTTGGGGCTAGTAATGGCAGCGCCAGATCGATCGAACATGCCAAAGTCTTGCAAGGAAAGCTTGGTGGGATAGCGACTCACCCGCCGAAAAATGCCATTGATTAGCTTTGGTCCAAATTCGTTCACCACTGGCACAATGTTAGAGAGAGGGTGAGCAAAAAAGTTATGGTCTTGACCTTGGCCATTGAGAGTGTAGAGCGCCGAAAAATTGGCGCTGTCTTGGCCAGCTACTAACATTTTGAGCGCCAAACCAGGAGCGAAGCCTCGCTTGGCCGGGTCTCCAGTAACAGAGAGGCGTACTAAACCCGTAGCTCCCTGCCACAGTCCGGTGTAGGGATGATCACCAGTAGAGACATATTCCACTTGAGCCACGGTGCCATGGGCATGAATAGCCTTGCGCCAGCCTGCGGGAGATTCATCTACTCGATCATCCATTTTTTTACGCAAAGGAGTAAATAGAAGTCCTAGAACATCGATCGGCTGAAAAGGCGGCAGATCTTCGTACTCTGAGGCGGCAATACGCGACCAAATAAAGTTGAGCTTGCGTTCTACTGACCAGTTGCGATACTCTACCGGAGAAGGAGTGAAGTCTTGGGCAATTAATTCGGCGGTGCTTACCATAGGGTGTCCTCATATAGGGCGATCGTTACTTCGGCTTGGCTAGGTACACCAGTAATACAAGCGCGTACCGGCTGGTTGGCCATCTCTACTTCACAGGCAAAGCAAGAACCAGAGAGGCAGCCGGTAGGTATCTTTACCCCCGCACGCTCTGCTACGTTCAACAATGGCTCACCGGCTTCGGCCTCGACCACAATATTTTCTGGTGAGAATTTGACTTTAACTAGCATTGCTTTTAACGAACGTTTTGGTGAATTATTACGGTTACGGGCTGGAGGTATCTTTAGTTTAATATCAGTTATAGATAGTCGCCCACTCATTAGGTACTTGGCATTAAAAGCTTTACATTGCTTGACCTAATCGACGCAAAAGTTATTACTTGGCACCAATAATTCTGGGTATGATAAAGGTTCTACGGCAGTTCTAGTCGTTCTTAGGAGTTAAGATTTATGGCTCACGCATATGTAGCTAAAAACAATAGCCAAGCTTGGCTGACGGCGATCGCAGGAGTTTTAGGCTTTTGGCTGAGTGCGACGCTGCTGATTGACTTTACCATTATGCCCAGCATGTACTTCAGCGGCATGATGAACACGCCTAATTTTGGAGCAGTTGGCTATACGCTCTTTTCAATCTTCAATCGCATTGAGTTGCTCTGCGGTGCGGTGGCACTATCTGGTGGTCTGTGGTTATGGCAATCGACGGTGTTAGATAACAAGCAAAAAATTGAAGTTGGTGTTTCCAGCGCTTTGCTACTATTAATTGCTCTTTGCTACACGTTTATTCTGACTCCCCAAATGGGCGGTCTAAGCATTGATCTCAACATGATGGACAGTGCTAATGTGGTGAATGGCGGCTTAGAAAATTTGCAAATGCACAGCACGATAGTTACCGATGCACCTCCTGGTATGAACCAGATGCATGTAATCTACTGGGTACTAGAATCTCTTAAGATCACTTTAATGGCTACTGTACTGGGTACAACTTATCGCCGTTTGGTATCAGCAAATTAATTGATTTATTGCTCCCTCTAAAAAGCCTTCTTAATTAATTTAAGGAGGCAAAATTAGTAGTTATCCGCCTCTATAATATTTCTTTGGCCGCTCTGACCATTCTCCAACAACTAGAGTAGCACCCCTGAATTATTGAAAGGGAATCGACCCTTAGCCCCCTTTTCGGGGACTAAGGCATTTGCATAGGGATAGTGCCAGCTTCGGGAAGATAGCTGCGATAGCGGCCACAGTCGGCGAATACCATCATCATTTCGAGAGCGAAGGTTGGTTCAATATCCAAGTCATCCCAGGGGATAGCGATTTCTAGGCAGTTATCCCAGGCGGCTTTGGCATGACAGGGGCGTGGCTCCCAGCGATCGTACTCGGTGGCTTCTTGTAGCCAGCAGTTCATGGTTTGCAGATCGATTTGAATGCGGTGATGGAAGCGGTAATTCATTGGCTCCGATCGAGGCAGTTCAGCCAATGGCAACAAACTGTTGTGCATAGTTTGATTGCTGTAGAACCACACAATATTTAGCTCGGCGGGGATATCGACTCCGGGCTTGGTGCCCTGTTTAAAATCTACCCGCAGATATAAATTGCGGTGATCAGCTCCATAGTAAATACGTTGGGTGATGCTACTTTGGTGCATGGTGCCCCTAGCTCCGCCGATTTCCATTTTGCCCGCCATATTCCAGTCTTGCTCATCGCCGCGACCATCAATCACCGGATGAATAAAGCCTTCTGGACGATACTCACTGCGGCGTTGATGACTTTCGACATATTGATATAAGTTGCTGGGTACCGGCTCATTCAAAGATTGATAGAGAGCCACTAAATGTTCGCGGAAAAGTTGGTCAAACATGGCATCTTGGTTAGAAGAATGACCTTCACCAAACCACCAAAACCAATCAGATCCTTCGGCAGCATACAGCGCTTCCCAGGCATCTGGATTAGCTGCGGGCGTAGCTTCGGGGTGATTGGCCAAAGTTTGGCGAGCCGCAGTTAATAAATCCCAAGCGCGGTTTTTCACGGGATCACCAATCCATGTGGTTAAACTGCCATCTACCCAAGAGCCAGTATGTAGCTTGTGGCTAGGAATTTCGGCAGTAGGGGGGTGTTTTTCGATAAATTCACTGACTGTCACCAGCGAGAAGCGGGGGTCATCGCTGAAGGTCTGATAGAGATTTTCTAAGAAGGGCATACCATCTAAATGATAGTGTTCCCAACAGTTTTCCCCATCGAGGGCGATCGTCACTAACCAAGGCTTATCTAACTCCGGCTGACCTTTCGCTAAAGAATCCCGAATTGCTCCCAGATGTCCAATCAAATTGTTGGTAGCATCGGTAGGCGACATGCCACTGTAAGTAAAACCGATTAGATCGGACAAGCGATGATCTCTAAACACCATGGCCAAGTCACCATGAGGAGTAGATAGCTTATAGGGCTGATAGAGTTTTTCTGGGTCAAAAACATTGCCATCTTTATCCCGATGGAAAAAGTGATCGATCGAGCTACCCAAAATTGCTTCGTCTGAACATAGCCACTTAAAGCCCTGCTGTGCCACATAGGGCAAAATCGCTGGACTCACGGCCTGCTCCGAAGGCCATAGACCTCGGGGAGTACAACCAAATCGATCGGTGTAAATATCCCAGGCTTTGCCCAAATGGCGCGGGATATCTTCAGCCCAACTAAACTGCTGTTGAGGCAAATTCATATTCGGCACGGCCACTCTGCCCACGTTGGTATCAGCCAACAG
>JAAFHZ010000051.1 GCA_013297675.1 Synechococcales cyanobacterium bin59.metabat.ball.084
TTGTTTGCCTGCACGCTGCCGATCGCCATGTGGCGAGTTAGCCAAACCCCCAAGTTTATTGGTCAATCTTTCAACTCCTGGGACTGCACTGGCAAAATGCCAGACCAGCGTACCGTTACCACCAGTGAGATGTGCGCCAGCTTAGTAGTGCCGCCGCTACCCAAAAAATAAGTGAGCAAGCCTGGAGATTGATGCTGCACATCGATTTACCAGACTTTGCCCAGCAAATTAAATTTACAAGCCTCAATTTTACCATCATGTTCAATCTCACTGTATTTCTGGGGGTGCTTGCCTCCGGAAAGGAACCGCCTTGAATATTTTCTTCACCCGGCTTTCTGACCATATTTTTTATTAATCTATCTCTTTGGAGCTTTCACATGGATACCACCAGTTCTACGCCCAACATATTTGGCGATTTAACAGCAGATTTAGTGCCCGCATTAGGAGCAACCGGCAACATCTTTCCCGCAGAAAGCGGCTCTAGAAATCGTTCATCCGATCGACCAGGCGGTAGCTCTGCTGCTCCCTTAATTTTTGGGGCCGGTGATGATGTCATCGACTTTAAAGCTGCCTCTAATAGCAGTGGCAGAAGGTCAATCAGCGTTTTCGCTGGTGAAGGTAACAATTTTGTTTTGGGTGGTCGTGGCAACGATCAAATTTTTGCTGGAGCTGGTAACGATGTAATCGATGCTGGTAATGGCAACAACAATATTGTTGCTGGTGACGGGACTAATATTATTACTAGTGGCACCGGAAATGACACTGTGATCGGTGGATCTGGCAACGATTTTATTGATGCTGGCAATGGCCGCAACAATATTTTGGCAGGCGGTGGAGATAATCGAATTTTGACTGGTAACGGTCGAGATACAATCTTTGCTGGTGCTGGTAATGACGTGATTTTTAGTGGCGCTGGTAACGACACTATTGATGCTGGTAACGGCAGGAACTTAATCAATGCTGGTACTGGTAATGACACTGTAACTTTGGGCAGCGATCGAGATCGGGTAATTTTAGAAGGAGGCGAAGGTTCTGTTACCATCAACGGCTTTAATGCTGCCGTCGATCGGCTGCGCTTAGGCGAAAGCCTCTTGGGCAGATCTTTGAGCTTTACGACTAGCGGCGCTAATACTTTAGTTCGATCTGGTCGAGATTTACTAGCTACCTTGGTAGGAGTGTCTGCTGGTTCACAGGCTTTGGTCGATCGCGGTCCATTAACTCGCTATGCTGCCACCGATTTAGGATCTCTGCAACAGGACGTAGCTACTTCCAGAACTGCTGCTGCGGTTAACGCTGTTTCGGTAAATGATTTTGGGGTAGTAGCTGGACGTTACAACACTGGTGCAACTTACGAAACAACTAATGCCGCCGGAGTTGTCAATGGAAACAACGTAGTTCGGAGTGCTTTCGTTTGGGAAAATGGCGTACAAACAGCGCTGACCTCTACCGGTATTAAGAAAGGCTCATCTGATACTGGTGCCGCCGATGGTGCTACTGTTACGCTGCTAACACCCAACGTTAATACCATCAATAATCGCGGTATTATTACCGGAACGGCTGACGAAGTGCGCCAGCCTCAAGGGTTAGCTTCTGATCGAGCATTAGTCTGGACAAAAGAAGGTGCTAACTACAACTTAGCAATTAATTCCATCGGCGGTAAAGAAAGCTACTACCTAGATATCAATGCCCAAAACCAAATTGCTGGCCGTAACATTGTTTCTCAAGCCGACGCTGCTGGAGCTATCCAGACTTTTGAAAGACCTGTATATATTGAAAACGGTGTAGTTACTCGTTTAGCAGAATCTGGTGGTAACGGTGGTACCGCTCAAAGTATCAACGGCCAAGGTACTATTGTGGGCTACTTAGACCAAGATGGAGCCTTAAATGGTGAAGAAAAGTATGCGGCGGTAGTCTGGAAACTAGATGCTAGCGGTCAGTATGTGCTCGAAACCCTGGGTACATTTGGTGATGAACAAGCTCGGGCGATCGACATTAATAATGCTGGCCAAATTATTGGTGCTGGCAACAGTGGGTCTGGAGCAACTGCCACCAGCTCACCATTTATTATTCGTGATGGTGAATATACTTCGATCGGCAGCTTAGGTGGTAGAACAGGCTCTGCTAACGAGATCAACGAGTTTGGCACTGTAGTAGGAGCTTCTCAAATAGCTTCTGGCACCAACCGCGCCTATGTTTGGAGCTTGGGTGTACAGACTGACCTCAACGCTTTGGTTACTTCGGCTTTGACGGTAAATGGTGCAGCGGTGACTTTGACCAGCGCACTGAGCGTCAATAATTTTGGTGACATTGTGGCAACCGGTAATTACACTTACAAAAATGCCGCTGGCGTTGATACTGTAGGCACTCGTTCTTATTTACTAAAAGAAGTTGCCTAACTGATTGTAGGGATATTCTTAAGAGCAATATTTTGGTGAGCAAGGTTTGATGAGAATCAAGCCTTGCTTCTTTTGTTCAATTGAAAAACTCTGCAATAATCACAACTCAACATAGTTAAATGTTGTTATGAGCTGAATCCAAATCATAGTAAAAAGTATTATTAATAGCTTTGAGAGATGATACTTATTAATGACTAATTATATCACTAGCTATACAATGGTGTCTTCACTGAATGTTTTGAACTAAAGCACTTGCTGGGCAACGTTTATAGCATTTTGTTACGAGTAGCACATAAGACTTTGTATCGGTGTGTGTAGACTTAGATATAAGAAGTTATTGAATATTATTTGCAATAGCTTTTTACTTATTGATACCTCATGAGGTTTGGCACCTATGATAAAAAGAGTGCATTTGGAAAACAACTCCAAGCCGAGTCCTTTTCTTCAGATAGACGGCGTTGAGACTATCTGGCTGAAAACAGTCCCTCCAGAAAAGCGACAACTATTAGATTTATTTTCACTACTAGCGGAGATTTGCTAGACATGGCAAAAATTGGTCTTTTTTACGGCACCCAAACGGGCAAAACCGAGACAGTCGCCGAGCTAATTAGGGTTGAGTTTGGTGGAGATATTGTAGCTCTCTATGATATGTCTCAGGTAGAAGCAGCCGATTTTAATTCTTATGATCGCATTATTATTGCTGCCCCTACTTGGAATGTCGGTGAACTCTCCGCAGACTGGGATGGCTTTTTCCCAGAATTAGACGAAATCGACTTTAGCGGCAAAACCGTTGCCTACTGCGGCACTGGCGATCAAATTGGCTACGCCGACAACTACCTTGATGCCATTGGCATTTTAGAAGAAAAAATCAGTGAGCGTGGGGGTAAAACTATTGGTGAGTGGTCGATCGCTGGCTACGATTTTTCAGAATCTAAGGCTGTCAAAAACGGCAAGTTTGTTGGTCTGGGAATTGACGAAGATAACCAGCCCGAGTTAACCGATCAGCGAGTTAAACAGTGGGTCGCCCAAATCAGAATTACCTTTGGGGTCTAACAGCAGGAGCAAAACTTATGGCTAATATCACCCTCCCGGGGCCTCCGATTCCACAGATCCCTTGGTGGTCGGGCAACGCCCGTCTAACCAATCTCTCTGGCCGATTGCTAGGTGCCCATGTGGCTCACGCGGGGCTAATTTTGCTCTGGGCGGGAGCGATGACTCTTTTTGAGATTTCGCACTACGACAGCACCTTCCCTCTCTACGAACAAAATTTAATCATCTTGCCGCACCTCGCGGCTCTGGGCTTGGGCGTAGGCAAAGATGGCGTAATTGTAGATACTTATCCCTACTTTGTAGTAGGAATGCTGCACCTAATCAGCTCTGCTGTTTTAGGAGCCGGGGGCATTTATCATAGCCTGCGCAGCAATGAGGTGCTGTGGGGCTGGTTTCATTATGACTGGGAAGACCAAGATAAAATGACCACGATTTTGGGTATTCATCTAATATTACTGGGCTGCGGTGCATGGCTATTTGTAGCTAATGCCCTGTGGTTTGGGGGCTTATATGATGCCCATGCTGGAGTGGTGCGATCGATCACCCCTAACCTCAGGCTCAATGACATTCTTAGCTATTTGGTGGGACTGCATGGCTGGAGTGGCATGGCCGCAGTAGACAACCTCGAAGATGTCGTGGGCGGCCATTTTTTTGTAGGAATTTTTTGTATTGGTGGTGGCCTTTGGCACATTAACAGTACCCCGCCGCCCTGGGCGCAAAAATTACTTACTTGGTCTGGTGATGCCTATTTGAGCTATAGCCTTTTGGCTCTCTCTTACATGGGTTTATTGGCAGCCTACTTTGTCACTGTTAACGATACTGTTTACCCAGAGGTATTCTACGGGGCAACAGGGTTACAAGGTCTGGGTGGAGCAGCACCCAGCCTGCGCACCTGGCTAGCTACTAGCCATGTAGCCTTGGCCATCATTGCCCTGCTCGGCCACATTTGGCACGCTGCTCAAGCTCGATCGGCTCTGTACCAAAAACAAATCGCTGTGGCTAAGCACAAAGCTCAGCTAGCCGGGCAAAAATGGGAATTACAGTAGCTAAATTTTCAATCGTTCTATATCAACTACACAAGGTATAAAATCATGCAAACTTATGGCAAAACAAAAATAGCTTACGACTGGTGGGCTGGTAACTCCCGCTTTGCTAATTTGTCAGGACTGTTTATTTCGGCTCACGTTGGCCAAGCAGCGCTCACTGCCTTTTTTGCAGGAGCCATGACTTTATTTGAGCTGTCTCGCTACAATCCCGAAATAGCCATGGGTGAACAGGGTCTAATCTTGCTCCCCCACATGGCTACCCTCGGTCTAGGAGTGGGCAAAGGCGGTATTATTACCGATACCTACCCAATGTTCGCAGTAGGGATGGTGCACCTAATTTCTTCAGCCGTACTAGGGGCAGGCGCTTTATTTCACTGCTTCAAGGCTCCGGCAGATTTAAGCACCGCCAAGGGTAAAGCCAAAGACTTCCACTTTAGCTGGAATGACCATAAGCAGCTAGGGCTGATTCTGGGCCACCATTTACTCTTTTTAGGAATGGGAGCTTTACTACTGGTGGCTAAAGCCACGATGTGGGGCGGCTTGTACGATGTAAACATCCATGACGTGCGCGTAGTTACTGCCCCGACTTTAAATCCGGCGGTAATTTGGGGCTACCAAACTCATTTTGCTCAAGTAGATAACCTGGAAGATTTGGTGGGTGGCCATGTCTTTGTGGGCACGATGTTGATTTTAGGCGGAGTCTGGCACATCATCAGAGAGCCGCTGCCTTGGGCTAAAAAGGTGCTGATTTGGTCGGGTGAGGCTATTCTGTCTTACTCCTTAGGTGGCATTGCTCTAGCTGGCTTTGTCGCAGCTTATTTCTGTGCCGTAAATACCTTGGCCTATCCCCCAGAGTTTTATGGGGCAGTTCTAGATGTCAAATTGGGCATTTCGCCTTACTTCCAAGACACTACTAAGCTGGCGATCGGCCACACGGCCAGAGCTTGGTTGGCCAATGGGCATTTCTTCTTGGCATTTTTCTTTTTACAGGGGCACTTGTGGCACGCACTGCGGGCAATGGGCTTCGACTTTAAGCGAGTTACCGAGGCAATTGATGCCATCGCTGAAGAACCCAAGCCTGTAGTAGAACAAGCGCAACCAGCCAAAGCCCCTTAAATTCTGCTGGTTGCTTTTTGTAGAGAAGTATCCTCCAATCCTTTATTTGAGCTTCTCTACATTTCTTATTGAAAATTTTATGAGGTGAATCATGACTATATCCTTAGATCGATCGATTGCCGATAACAACCCTCGCTTAGCTTGGTTAGTTGGCAATGCCAAATTAGTAAATTTTTCTGGCCAGCTTTTGGGGGCACATTTAGCTCATGCCGGACTAATTATGTTCTGGGCTGGCATCACCACTGTTGGTGAAGTACTGCGCTGGCAGCCCGGATTGTCTTTGGCTGACCAAAATTTTTTATTATTACCTCATCTGGCTACCCTGGGTTTAGGTGTAGGGGATGGAGGGGTAGTGCTAGATACTTATCCCTATTTAGTAGTTGGCATGGTGCACCTAGTATCCTCAGCAGTATTGGCCGCCGGGGGCTTATTTCACGTTTTTCGTGGCCCTGCCAGACTTTTTGATGGCTCTGTCAGAGTGGCGCGTTTTCACTATGAGTGGAATGACGGTCGGCAGCTTGGGATGATTTTAGGGCATCACTTAATTTTGTTGGGTTTGGGGGCGTTAGGGCTAGTGCTAAAGGCCACTACCTGGGGCGGCCTCTATGATGCGACTTTACATCAGGTGCGGGTCATAACAGCGCCGACTACCGACCCTACCGTAATTTTTGGCTATTTGTGGGGCAGCAATCACGGTGTTTGGAACGTTGCAGGCATGGCTAGTGTTAACAACCTCGAAGATATTGTCGGTGGCCATTTATGGATTGCTGGCATCTTGATACTGGGCGGAATTTGGCATATTTTGATTCCGCCGTTAGACATTGTTACTAGAGTTGTCAAAATTGAAGCCGATGCGGTTTTATCTTACAGCTTGGGCGGGCTGGCTTTTATGGCCTTTCTTTCTTGTGCCTTTGTAGGCTGGAACACCACGGCTTTTCCGATCGAGTTTTATGGTACCGATCGCACCGCAGGCGCAGCAGTGCAGTTATTTTTGGGATTAGTAGCCTTAGTAGGGCATCTCTGGCACGCCTATCGCAGTCGCATGACAGCCTAATTGCTGCTTTTTAGCGGCTCAAGATGAGTAGTGGTGTGGGTGCCCGGTAAAGCGTTGGCAATTGCTATTTCAATTACGTCACAGAAATAGTGGCCTTGCTCTACGCTCCATTCACCAGGTACTAATATGTTGACTGAAACAAAGCGTTGAGAACCAGCTAGTCTGGTTCTTAAATTCTGAAAATACACGCCGGTATTTTGGTAGCGACGTAGCACTTTTTTAATAACCATTTGCTCTTTTTTAGGTAAGGCCGCATCCAGTAAACCAGCAGTAGTTTCTTGCAAAACATGCAAACCTTCTCGCAAAATATTCAGTGCTACCAAGACTGCCATAGCAGGATCAAGGATTTGCCAACCGGTCAAACTGGCTGCAATCAAGCCCAATACGATGCCGCCAGAAGTCCAAACGTCAGTTAGCAAGTGGCGGCCATCAGATCTGAGGGCGATCGATCTCAATCTTTTACCCGCGCGAAGTAAGGCAATGGCGACTCGGCCATTAATTAGAGCGGCAATCACTGAAATTAGTATTCCCCAGCCAGCTTGCTCGATCGGCTGAGGATGAAGTATGCGATCAGCAGCAGCAATGCAAATACTGATGGCTGCAATTAATATCATCACTCCCTCTAGAGCGCTAGAAAGATATTCAGCTTTAGAGTAACCAAAAGAATAATTTGCATCAGCGGGCTTAGATGCCCAAGTAACAGCGCCAAGAGTTGCTAGGGCAGTGGCTAAGTTTACGAATGACTCTAAAGCGTCTGAAAACAGCCCGATCGAACCAGTGAGCTTGTATGCCCCAAATTTGAGGGCAATAGTAGATACTGCTGCGCCAATTGATAGAAGGGCGTAGAAACGGGCAGTTTTGGGTTTACCAGCAGGCATTATCACACCTTAAATAACAACTACGCAGCGCGATGTTTGTATTATTCCCGCTACTGATTCAAAAAATTTACTGTATGGGAGTAAACAGACAAAATGTATATCAGAACACTTTTTCCAGGGATTCTATCGCATCTAAGTAATTTCAGCAAAAAAAGAGGCAGCCTGCGCTGCCGTCTAACTATCGAATCGCTGTAAAGAGGAGGTCTAAAAAGATTTCGATTCAATGATTTTTTAATTAATCACTTCACTTTTATAACTATAGCACGTAACGAAGAGAAGATGCCAGCTAATTTAGTGAAAAGTTCAATTTGAACAGTTGTGATTTTATAGAATCGCTTTATAGCTGTAGGCAGTCCTCAATCAACGAGTCAATATCAAAATACGGATTAATTTCTGTAATAAAGATTGACACTATAATTTATCCCCATGATATTAAACTGGTTCCAAACCCGCCGCTACTCGTCTGGCCCGATAAAAGTTCTCGTACATTACACCAGGATGTGTTGTGAACTTTCGATCGGGCAGATCGGTGATGCTATCAGCAGCTATATCAATTTGATATTTGGCAAACCAGGTTTTAAATTCAGGAAACTTATCTTCTTGGTAACTCATCGTTTCAGCAATAATTGCTTCTGTTAAATTATTGCCTTGACAAACCGAAAACTGTCCTTCGTTGTCAAACTTCATGATGGGAGCCTCAGCAATTGGGGTGTTTTCGGAACCATGCCAATAGCCCAGAATATGATCGTCCTCTAGCTCCACTACCAATGTGGCTAGATGAAAAACATCATTTATAGCCTCAATATTCATCATCATGTTGGGGTCTGCTCGCTCAGACTCATTCAGATATGAATGATCCAGCAAGCAGGGGATTCTCTCTGGCTCAATAATTTTCACCCCCAAGGCTGCCAATGGATCAACCGAGAAATCGGCATCAGCGGCACGGGAAACCTGCATCTTCCACAGTTTTAGTAAGTCATCCGGTGCAGGCTGATTTTTAAGAATTACCTGCAAAAAGTTGGCTGTTCGCTGATCGCTCATGATACCTGCCTATTGAAATTAAAAATCTAGATAGCTATACACATTACTACAAAGCGTCCCGGCTTCTATTTGATTGAGATAGATAAATTCTGGTGACTTTACCCCGGCTGCTGCTCTGATTTTGACTAACTCCGGCGACTCAAAAAATTTCTGGGCAGCGGTTAACGAAACCCAAGACGAAAAATGCACCACTTTGTTTGGATCTTGGGCATCTTGTAGCACCTGATACCATCTCTCACCTGCTTCCCGGCGCAGGTCAGCCGCCCTATCAAAAATTTGCTTCCATGCAGCATAATCCTCTACTTCATGAATAATCAACACAAACTGCATACTTAGTGCCCTCTCAGATAGCTGCTGGCCATTGATGACCGAACTTGAACCCTCGCTCGGTTATTTTATGCCTAAAGGATGTCATCGATCGTGCCGATTTATTGCTAAGCGAGACAATTAATGAATTATCCAGTTAGACCTCAGCAGAGGCAAGCCACAGCCATCAACCAAGCATCCGATCGAGATCTTGCTAGATGCCGGTTATCCGTCCTGTGTTCAACTTTGAGGAATCAGTAAGCTGTCAATAACTTGTTACAAAAATTAATACCAAAATTTGAGATGGTCGATCCCTGACCACAGCACCCTTTGCTGGGTCTAATCAGGTTTGATCAAAACATTTTCAGCATTAATAGCATTTCAGCTCTTCGCGCCACAAACAATAAGAGACTGAAAAACTTTCGGCTTCTCTCCATCGATCAAAATAACTCACCAAGTTTTGCTGTTCGTGAAATTAATCTAACCTGGAAACCACCATGTACAACTTCCCCGATCGCAACAGTCCTTTTAACCAGAACAGCCCATCCCTGGATATGAATCAACTCCAGGCACTAATCCAGCAACAGTCTACCCGTCGCCCCATCTTTGAAAATATCGCGGTTCTGGGCTGTGGCTATGTGGGCAATGCCTTAGCTGAAACTTGGCAAGAGCAAGGGCACTTTGTCACAGGCACCACCACTAGCACAGAAAGAATTCCTGTCCTAGCCGCCAGCCTTTCCAAAGCAGTCATAGCCAAAGGCTCAGACTTCTCGGCGATGCGATCACTGCTGCAAGATCAAAGTACATTAGTAATCAGCATTGCCCCCACCGGCTCTCAGGAAGCAGAGGCCGCAGCTTATGAAACTACCTATATTTCTACTACCCAAAACTTGGTTAAAGCTCTAGGTCAAGCTCCTAACGTCACCCAAATCATTTATTTAAGTAGTTGCTCGGTCTACGGAGATCGACAGGGAGAATGGGTGGATGAAACTTCGCAAGTTGCCCCGATCGAACAGAGAAGTCAAATAATTCATGAATCTGAGAAAATCATTCTGCAAGCCGCCAATGAACAGCAAAAAGTTTGTGTCCTGAGATTGGGTGGAATTTATGGCCCAGGTCGGGAGTTGGTCAGTATGTTCGGGGGCTTAGCTGGTATGACTATTCCTGGTAAAGGTGATCGATTTATCAACTGGATTCACCGTGATGATATTATTGGAGCGATCGAATTTGCCCGGTTAAATGAGCTTCAAGGTATTTATAATCTGGTTGATGACAGTAGACTTACGGTGAAAGAGCAAGTCGCTAGGGTCTGTGCCCGCTATGATTTGCCCGAGGTAAAATGGGACACTTCCCAATTAAGCCTTCAACGAAAGAGTGTGCAGGTCAGTAACCACAAGCTCAAAGTAGCAGGATTCGAGCTAATTCATCCTCAACTTTTGGTCTAAAAGTAGCAATGTATATCTTAGTTCTGACTTTTCGTGGAGTAGTGCCGTCCATTTACAGCATTACTTTCACAACTTGCTTGTCAATTATTTCTCTCCGTGTTGCTTTATCAGCTTTGAAATCTCTGAACAGGGGCTGGAAAAATCTGGTGAAGCTGCACCAAATCCCCTGCGATCGCTGTGCTTTTTTTACCGGTGAGTTTAACCTTAAATGTCCTGTGCATCCCTGTAAAGCCTTTAATGAGCAGGCGATCGACTGTGTAGATTATGAGCCATCACTAATAGCCCGATCGAGAGTTTAAAGAAAAAAATCCATCTCCTAGATTTTCTAGAGATGGATATAAAAGGTAATTTAGAATATTTAAGCTACTTCGGCAATGCTTAAAATTTTGCCCCCAGACTTTTGGATACCCTGGATCTTGGCCGAAAGTTGAGCATAGTCTACGACAAAGCTAGCATTACTACGAACAGTACGAGCCGACTTAGAATTGATGGTTGTTACTCGGAAACGCTTACTAGTATTAGCATAAGCACCACCACCAGCAGGAGACTTGATCTTAGTAGCCAAGTTGCCACCCAAATCTTTGATTAGTTTGGCAGATTTGCCAATATCATTAGCCGCGAAGCCCCGTGAAACAGCAAAGGTGCGATTGAAACTGACATTTTTGAGACCAGTACGAGTTTGATTACCCCGAATATAAGGTACGGTATCATACCCAAAGCTATCCATGTACTCATCACTATCTAAGTAAGAGTTGATTTCGGCTTCGTAGCCATGATTGTTATAAATTGCCACATGTTCAGCAATTTCGGTTTGATCTTGGGGAGCGCGACCCAGCAAATGCTTAAAGTTTAATTCAATAAACTGGTATGCCGAAGATGTTTCAAAAAACAGCGATCTATATAAATCGGAGTTAGCAACAGCTCTGACAAATTCTTTGACCGAGATATCTCCATTGCGGAGAAAAGATTCAGCGCTGGATAGACGTTGGCTTTCCATCACATGAGCATTGCCTAAAACTTGACGATAGACGGCACGAATTACGCTTTGCAAATTGTCTTCGGTAGAGTTGAAATTTAGCTCTACTAAGTCGGAATTACTGATCCAAAGAGTCATATAAATAAAACCTATGAAAAACTCAAGTATAAACTATCAAAGGACTCTTCCGGTCATCATCAGAAATTTATATACATACCTAAACACATCTGAAGTACCGGCTGCACTATTCATCAACATCAAAGCGAGTCCGAAAACTACCATATTTTATCCAGTAGTTTTTGATATCTGGCCAAGGTGTGAACAAGCTTGCTTTGGCTCGATATAAAAAAATTTGACGATGATCCCCCATCCATATTTTGCTAACTGGCTCTACCGAAATTAAGGTGCCATCTAAAATCTCGATACATTCAGTAAAACGCTCAACTGCACTGAAATCTAATGACTCAAACACCAAAAAATTTCCAGCATAAATCAGATGTCGGCTCCGAATCCAACTTTGCATCTTTTTTTGAGCATTGAGGGGGAGCAGCATATTAACTCACGCTAGCTTTGAGCATTGGTACTTCATCAGCAAAGCTGGCAATCTTGTCAAAGCGGAGTGCGCCAAACTCCGAACCCCAAATTTTTTGATGGGTATTAATATCTAGACCTTCATCTAAGCTGACCCAAGTGTGAGCGGTAACTTCTACCGAACTTACTAAGTATGTCTGACAACCATTTTTTTCAATCAGGCAATTATTGCCCGGTTCTACCGCCCCTCGGAACATTTCACCATCACGGGTAAACACCATTGAGCAATTTTGTCGTCGCTCTAAACAAGCCGGTGTAATAGTTTGTAAAATACTTTGTTCTCGTGCAGCTCCGGCGTAGAGATAAGCGTCTTTTAAACCATAATTTTCAATGTAAATATGGTTGCCTTGATCAACCAATCGATGCAATCCTTGGCGATAGGGAGACCACATGGCATAGTCATAAACCTGCTCAGAGTATAAACCAACCCCGCCAAAAAAATCCCAGGGCAAAGGCCGAAAAAAAACATGAATATGAGCAAAGTCTTGAGGCCGATCGAAGCATTGTTTTTGGTTGCTAAAATCTCCAGCCATCCATTGAGCAAGAGTGATTAAGTCACAGGAGGCTGGCAGTGAATTATTCATCTGCATTGTATTTTAAGTTGATGGTGAGGTACTATTCTTGTCTAATTTCTGAAGAAAAAGAGGCAGTTACTATGCCAGTACCAGCACTAGTTTTAATCAGAGAAACCCGACAGCGCACATTCGGATTAACAAACCAAATTTTTTCCTCTGCCGCTGCCCGATCATACTCGGTAACTAAAACGAATGTGCCATCAGCCGTGAGGTGGTAACGACCAACCGCCGCCATTTCTTCTGCATAGCCTTGATCCCGCAGCAGTTTGCCATGGAAAGGCCGATCGGGGTCAGGCACCGGAACTAACACACAGGTACCTTTGGTAGGATTTTCATCCCAATCAGTTTCACCTTCCCAAGTCATCCGAAAAGGTGAAACGATCTGGCTCAGATCGGTAGCATAGTCTTGACAAAGAGCTACAACTACCGGGTCTTCGATCGGCAAGTTCACAATGTCAATGACAGAGGTAATTGCTTCAAAATGACCAAAGGCTAAATGGTGAGCGCTACGCTGCGATTTCCAACAACCGATCGACTGGGTGACAAACTCCTGAATATCCATAAATTATTTTTTCTTTTTCTTGGAGCTAGCGTTATTTGCTGGGGGCTGCTCTGTAGTTGTAGGCTGTACCGCAGCTTGATGCTCAGTTGCAGTCCGATCGATTGCACTGATCGCAATATCTAGCACTTTGCCGCCGCTGCGATGAATATTCTGCATGGTCTGTGACAGCGAACTGTAAGGAACAGCTAAGGTCTGCATCGCCAAGCGCTGCTTCATACCACTAACAGTAATGTGTACTAAGCGGTTAGAATAACTAGAAACACTGGCAATATTAGAAGAAAAACAAGTAGTTGTCATAGCAGTAATTTTGATGTGGTAGAAAATTATATAAAAAATTTTAACAGGCAATTGGGGTGAGCCTTAGCCCACCCCAGTAAGGCTTAGATTTCAGTAATACTGACAATCTTGCCGTTAGTAGAATTAATCCGCTTAATTTGCGGAGTCATTTTACTGGCCGAAACAATGTATTCGGTGGTGCTTACCCGACGGGGCGCATCAAACTTAGAACCAGCCACGGTAATTTTGAACCGTTTTTCGGTGCCCGAACCAATTACCGTTGCGCTAGAAGCCTTGATTTTGTTAGCCATATTGCCACCAAGCGCCGCTACTAACTGCGAAGATGTCACTGAGCTGTCAACTTGAGCTGGACCGCGATCGAGCGCAAACATCCGGTTGTAGCCAACTTGCTTAGAGTTAGCGGCACTAGATTTGCCCCGATAATAAGGCACCACATTCTCACCAAAAGCGTTGGTATACTCATCGCTATCAATGTAAGAATCAATTTCGGCATCGTAGCCTTCAGCTACACAGCGCACAATATGCGCCGAAACTTCGGTTTGATCTTGAGGGGCACGGCCTAGAATATGCAGAAAGTTAAGTTCTACAAATCGGTAAGGAGCACAAGATTCAAAATAGCGGGAACGATAAAAATCGGACTTGGCCACAGCCCGCACAAATTCCCGCACCGAAAGAGCGCCGTTACAGAGCTGAGATTCAGCCGCAACTAAGCGCTCACTATCCATCACATGGGGATTACCCAAAACCTGCTTATAAACTGCCCGAATAATCACTTGGGCATCTTCGGCAGTACTGGTCGGCCAAAACTCTAAAGTGGAGGATGACATGAAAAATCTACTCCTGAAATAAAAATAATATAAAAGGCAAATATTTAGCTATTGCTAACTAAATAACAGTCGCAAGCAGATTGACATGTACTCTAAATGTCAAGATCAAGAGAACACATCAATCATCTTCATTAAAAGTTGCTTAGAGAGCCGTGACACTAGCGATCACGCCACCTTGCTGGTGAATGCGCTGGTATTGCTCCGAAAGTTTGTCATAGGGCACCAAGAAAACTTGGTTACTGCGACGGAACTTAGAAACCCGGTTCACCGCATTCGCCCGAATGCTGGTGACTTCGATCCGATAAACTTTACCGCCGGAGCTGGCATCCACACCCTGACGAGAGCGAGAAGTTACCGAGGTATCGCGGAAGGACGCACCAGAGCTAGCTGGAGAAATTACAGCGGTAGCAGTCTGGTTAATAACTAAAGCATTGAGCTTCGGCGATGTGCCAGCCAAGTCTCCCTTGAGGCTGCTGCTGGAAGCACCACGCACCATTTGGAAGTTATGAGTAAACTGCACCATTGTTTCGCAGGCTTCGGTTTTGTAGCCGCGAATATAAGGCACAAAGTTCTCACCAAAGGTGTTGTTGTACTCGTCGCTATCTAGATAGAAATCAATTTCAGCATCGTAACCTTGGGTATCCAAGATAGTGCTGTGTACTCGCATTTCTTCTAAGTCGCGAGGTGTGCGACCCAAAAGATGACGGAAGTTGAGTTCGATCGCCCGGTAGCGAGCACAGCTAGTGAAAAAGCGCGATTGATACAGGTCAGATTTAGCCACAGCCCGCACGAATTCGCGCACGCTCAACTGACCTAGTTTGAACTGCGATTCCGGCACAGTCAGCCTTTCGCTTTCCATGACGTAAGCATTTCCCAATACCTGTCTATAGACAGACCGAATAATAGTTTCGGCTTCTTCGACCGATCTACCGGGTACCCACTCTAGGGGAGGGGTTTCATCAAACAGGCTAACTCCCAAAAGGGAAGCTGGTCCAAAAGGCATTGAACGATATCTCCTGGTTTAAAGACAGAATTTTTATGTTCTTTTTGAGTTAATTGACATTCCCCATTTCAAACAAATGGAGATTTTCAAGTCAGAATCTTAGATGGCACTGTTCTTGAACGGCACTGTCAGAGCACCTCAAACGATCGGAACAATGCTTTAAAGCATTGTCGTTTCGCTAACGTCGGTAAAATCTTGCTTCCTAGCATCTAACACCTTAAACCAACGATCAAATTGGCTTAGTTTACAGGCATATAAAATCTCTTGGTATGGAGAAATTACGGTGTCTGGAAAGGTCAAGCTTGGGGGCAGGATTATACGATTCGCTATAAACAATATTCTTATAAGGTTGAGGTCTTAAACGTGAAGTTTTACGAATCTTAACGTTGGGATCGATTAGTATTAGCCATTTTCGGTTAAAAGCATAGATCTGGTTAGCAAATTGTTTACAACCCAATTTGGGTAGGGTAATTAGGAGTTGCCGACCGATAATTCCACGCGAAAAATGGCTGATGCTGGTTTATCGGCAATCATCGTATCCCAGTTAATCGATCGCAAAAACTCTTCTCCAGAAAAAGTTTCCACCACATCTACTCCCCAATTGCCGGGCTGTAAAGCCAATGGCGAATCACTGGTGGGCGGAGTAGTTTTGAGTCCACCCAATACCAAAATATCGGATATACCAGAGCTGGGCTGGCGTTTGGCAGCTAAAGCTTGGCCACAGAGTTCTCCGACCTGTTGAGGAGTAAAAGAATCTAGCGGAAACAAAATTTCCACAATCCAATGGGGATTATCTAACATCTGACAACGCATTTGCTCTCCCAAGCCCGCCGCAAAGATTGCCGTAAAGTCTTGGCGACTTAAAGCTGGTAAGACTGCGGGGGAAACTTGAAAATTGTGGGACAATAGCATACGACCGAAATTTGATTCCTGCACAAAAAAATCCTAAAGTTCAAAGATATAAAGATAAAAACAGTCTACTGATCTTTCCTCTCCATTTCTTTTCTTTCTATTGTCCCCATGCTCACTATCTCTGCTGCTCTGGTTGAAGACCTGCAAGCTGGTAACTTGCAAAACTACGATCTTTATCGTTTTGACCTACATGGTATTACTCTGCCCCAAGCTCAACTTAGCCGATCGAGCCTCGTAGGTGTGAACTTTAGTCACGCCCATTTAGCCGCTACCGATTTTAGTTTGGCTGATCTGCGGGGAGTTAATTTTGCGGGGGCAGATTTGAGTAATGTAAATTTCACTGAAACCTGCTTATATCGCGTTGACCTCTCTGGTGCCAATTTAAGCGGTGCGAACCTGACTGATGCCCAACTCAAAGGAACACGTTACGATGCTGCTACGATCTGGCCAGCAGGGTTTGCTTATAAATCAACCGGGGCGATCGGGCCGGGGGCCAATTTAAACGGCGCTAGTTTAAATACGGCTAGCCTACGGGGCATAGATCTGTCGGGAGCCATGATGCTAGGAGCCTATCTGGGCGGTACAGACCTCACGGGAGCTAATTTACAGCGAGTCAGGCTCAGCCAAGCCGATCTGCGCAGGGCTTACCTGGCCGGTGCTTCTCTGCGGTCAGCCGGATTAAACGGCGCTAATTTGGCGGGAGCCGACCTCCGAGCCGCAGACCTAACTGGGGTGGAGTTTGAAGCTTTAGAAAGCATTGCTGGAGCAGATTTTTATCGGGTGCAAGGACTGACTGAGCAACAGCGGACTTATTTACTTAGTCAGCCGATCGAGGCACTAGATCAATGGAATCCTTTTACCCGGCGTACTACCAGAGAAAGCCTGAGTTAGTAGCGGCACACTGAAATTCAATTTATTTGCTTTGATGTGATTTCTTGTTGAAGCTGCCAAGCAATGACTCTTTTGATAGCAATTTCATTAGTTTCTGTGAGTAAGTCTTCTGCTGCCAAACATTCATCAAAAGCAGAGCCGATATGGGGATTGGGACTTTTCATGAATTATCTCCGCTCTCAGAGGATGTCTGAAAAGTCAAAACAGATGCCTGAGAGGCTTATTCTTTCGTTAGTAAACAATTGCTGAAAGCCTTATTTTTGCGTTGTCGATGACCCTTTTCAGACATCCTCTCAACTGGCTCAATGCTACCAGGGTAACACCTCACCATTACTATGCCAAAAAGTACCAGTATTATCTAAATTCAGCTCATCAATCCGCGCTAACAGCCCGTGCACTGCTGTCTCTGGTGTAATCCCCGAAAATCCTGTCATTCGCGTTTGCACCAAACCCGGATGCAAAATTCCTACGGCAATCCCCCGAGAGCGCAGATCCTGAGCCAAAGACTTACCAGCCATACAAAGCGCCACCTTAGACATCCGATAGCCATAGGAACCGCCAGAGGTATTATCATCGATCGAACCCATCCGACTAGTCATCATCACTACTTTAGAGCCACTAGCCAAATTACCCAACAGAACATGAGTCACCCGCAGGGGGCTAAGAGCATTCACCTCAAATTGCCGACGAATACTTTCAATATCTAGACTAGCCAAACTCACTGACTCAATAATTCCCGCATTATTGAGCAACACATCGATCTTTTCACCCTGAAGCTGGCTTTGCAATGATGCCAAGTCCTGATCTTGGGTCAGATCAATCCCCTTGACTACTCGAATTCCCAAGGCATCTAATTCCGGCGAAGAATTCCGACAGACCGCGATCGGCAGATCGCCCCGATTTAACAGTTGCCGACAATATTCATAACCAATCCCGCGATTGGCTCCAGTGATCAGATAAGTAGTCACAGTTCAATATCTCCTCGATCGAACAGAGTTGAGGTATTCTAGACTCTCTAAACTGCTGCTGCCATCAGAAAAGCTGAGATCGACATTAAATTTATCATTTGCTATGGAAGAAATAAGAGATTGATCCACTAGCTAGCCCAGGTTGACGATGATATTCGCAAACCATTTTTTTAGATCGGGGAGTCTCTCAATTATTGACCTTGCGCTACCATAGGTGATGCCGCTGTGAAGGATAGATTCTGATGATTGCCCTCGACTCTTTGTTGACCCCCGAAATAAACAAACCCGCTCGTTACCTTGGCAACGAGCGCGGAGCCGTGCATAAACCTTGGGATACTACCACTGTCCGCTGGGCTTTGACCTACCCAGAAGTATACGAAGTGGGGTCTTCTAATCTTGGCCATATTATTCTTTACAGCATTATCAACGTCCAGCCGCGTCAGTTGTGCGATCGAGCATACTTACCTGCTCCAGAATTTTCCGCCAAGCTCCGAGCCACCAATACGCCTCTGTTTGCCCTAGAATCTCGTCGCCCCCTCACTGATTTTGATATTTTGGGCTTCAGTCTCAGCTATGAGCTAGGTGCAACCAATATTTTAGAAATGCTGGACTTGGCCAAGATTCCGCTCACCTGGGCAGAACGTCAATCTGGCGAATATCCTTTAATCTTTGCCGGTGGCCAAACGGCAACCTCTAACCCCGAACCCTACGCCGACTTTTTTGACTTGATCGTGATGGGTGATGGTGAGGAGCTATTGCCAGAAATGGGTTTGGTACTAGAAGAAGGGAAGTTAGCGGGTTTGAGCCGGGAAGAGCTACTCCTAGACCTCGCTCAAATTCCCGGGGTCTATGTGCCGCAGTTTTATCATCAGCAGCCCGATGGCTTGGTGGTGCCCAGTCGTCCCGATGTGCCCAAGTTAATTTTGCGGCGGGTAGCGACCCCAATTCCGGCTTACTCGATCGGCATTGTCCCCTTGATAGAAACCGTCCACGATCGATTGGTAGTAGAAATTCGCCGAGGCTGTACCCGGGGCTGTCGGTTCTGCCAGCCAGGGATGCTAACCAGACCAGCGCGGGATGTGGAACCGGCAGCCGTGGTGGAGGCGATCGAAAAAGGCATGAGAGCTACTGGCTACGATGAATTCTCATTACTATCTTTGAGCTGCTCTGATTATTTGGCGCTGCCAGCAGTGGGCGTAGAAATCAAGAATCGGCTAAAGGATGAAAATATTAATCTGTCTTTGCCTAGTCAGAGAGTCGATCGGTTTGATGAAAACATTGCTCACATTGTGGGGGGCACGCGCCAAGGCAGTTTAACCTTTGCCCCAGAAGCTGGGACTCAGCGACTGCGGGATATTATCAATAAGGGTTTGACCAACGAAGAACTGCTGCGGGGCATTAAAACCGCCTGGGAACAGGGTTGGAGTAAAGTAAAGCTATATTTTATGATCGGTTTACCCGGTGAAACTGATGAAGATGTAATTGGCATTGCCGATACGGTGCGCTGGTTGCAGCGGGAATGTCAGGGGCAGAAACGGAGGGGGATGAATTTTAATTTAACCATCTCTAACTTTACGCCCAAGCCTCATACACCGTTTCAGTGGCACTCGGTTTCTACCACAGAATTTAAGCGCAAGCAGGCTTTGCTGCGCAACGAGCTAAGTCAATTTCGAGGCTTGAAAGTTAACTATACCGATGTGCGTATTTCGGCAATGGAAGATTTTGTGGGCAGAGGCGATCGATCGCTAGCTCCCGTGATTCGCCAAGCCTGGGAACTGGGCGCAGGCATGGATTCTTGGTGGGAGAGCTTAGATCGAGCCTTTAGCGCTTGGCAACAGTCCATCAAGGCAGCGGGACTGAGCGGTAAATACCGTCAGGTGGATAGCGGTGAATGGGGTGTGGAAAATCCAGATATCTTAAATGCACCGCTGCCTTGGGATCATTTGGACTCTGGGGTATCGAAACAGTGGTTGCAAGAAGATCTAAAGCGGGCTTTAGCAGAAGCGATCGTTCCCGATTGTTCCTTTGAAGGCTGTAGTCATTGTGGGGTTTGCGGCACCGATTTTGGTCACAATGTAGTGGTAGCGGCTCCGCCGATTCCAGATTTTCTGGGTCATTTTCAGGTGGATACTACCAAGGTACAGCGCCTGCGGCTGACTTTTGGCAAGTTGGGAGATATGCGCTTGGTGGGGCATTTAGACCTGATGCGGTTGTTCGATCGAGCAGTGCGGCGGGCGGCCTTGCCGATCGCTTTTTCGGGTGGTTTTCATCCGGCTCCCCGGATTATGGCTGCCAATGCTTTGTCACTGGGCTACACCAGTACTGGTGAGATCATTGAATTTGAGCTACGGGAACAGATGGAGCTTAATGAATTTCAGCAGCGGTTAACGGCGCAGTTGAATGATGATTTGCCGATTTACTCGATCGCGGAAATGCTTTTATCGGAGCCTTTGGCGACTCAGGTACTGGAGAAAGCCGAATATCGCCTCAAAATTCAAGCTGCAACAGAAGTTGATTGGTTAAGTTCGATCGGTGCAGTTTTAGCCGCCACCGAAATCATGCAAACCCAAACCACTAAGTCCGGCAAAGAGCGCGAAGTCAATCTGCGAGAGCGGCTGTTTGAGCTGGAGCTGTGGAATGTTGCAGCTCAAACAGCCGAGATTCGGTATATCGGAAGCTGTCGCAATGATGGCACAATGCTACGCCCTGAGCAAATGATGTTTATGCTGTCACAGATAGCTGGAGCATCTCTGGAACTGATTAGCGCTGTGCGTTTGCGACTGATCTGCGAAGCTTAGGTTTGCGAGAGTAGGAGCGCCGGACTTCTGCCGTTTAAGCTACAATAGAGAGATAACTCAACTAATGGCTGTAAATACCATGAGCTTGATCGCAAATACAATTCTAGAAAAACTTCAAGGTCTGCCCACAGAAAGACAACAAGTAGTACTTGACCTAGTAGAATTCCTTGAAACAGATGCTTGGGAAAGTATCTATCAGGGTAATTTAGCAACGTTAAGAAAGGAAATTCAGATTGGATTGGATGCGTCGGCAAAAGGCGAGGTAATTAACGGTGAGGAGCTGTTTGCTCAACTTCAGGCTAAATTACAGAAAAAACGCTTGGAGTCATGACCTCAATTTGTCGTTTTACCGTCCGCTCGAAAGTGGTGTAGAAATTGTGAGAGTGGTCAGTGGATACCAAAACCTAACAGTGTTATTTACTGAAGATGATGAATAACTAGTTGATTACTGAAGTTTGATGGATATGCTGTCCAAAGAAAATGAGAAGACGATGACTCAAATATGAAAAAGTGTTAAATTTGGATCGGGTACCTTAGAATAAGCTATCACTTCAGGCCGCTGCGACTCTATTTTAGACCAATAACGCCTAGATCGAAGCCGTGAGGCTTGCTGCTGTTGCATCTTCAGTCCCATGTCATCATTAACGCTTACAGCGGTTTCCGCTGTTGGCTATATAATTGATCCAACTCATAAAAAACTAATCACTTCATGTTCACCAAGCAGGTTACTAACAGTAAAACCTACCAATGGTTTAATGAACGGCTTGAAGTGCAAGGCATCTCTGATGACATTGCAAGCAAGTACGTTCCCCCCCACGTTAATATTTTTTATTGCTTAGGCGGTATCACCCTGGTATGCTTCGTCATCCAGTTTGCCACCGGCTTTGCCATGACTTTTTATTACAGCCCCACCGTTGCTGAAGCATTCAGCTCGGTACAATACATCATGACTCAGGTCAACTTCGGTTGGTTACTGCGTTCCATTCACCGCTGGAGTGCCAGCATGATGGTCTTAATGATGATCTTGCACACATTCCGGGTGTACTTAACTGGTGGCTTTAAAAAGCCCCGGGAGTTAACTTGGATCACCGGCGTAATTTTGGCTGTAATCACTGTTAGCTTTGGTGTGACCGGATATTCACTACCTTGGGACCAAATCGGTTACTGGGCAGTAAAAATCGTATCTGGCGTACCTGAAGCAATTCCAGTTGTAGGTGTGGCGATGGCCGACTTACTACGCGGCGGTTCTAGTGTTGGTCAAGCAACCTTAACCCGCTACTACAGCCTACACACCTTTGTTTTACCTTGGTTTATTGCTGTATTTATGCTGTTGCACTTCATCATGATTCGCAAACAAGGCATCAGTGGTCCTTTGTAAACATAGCTTTGTAAGCTTGCTTAATTTATAAAAAATCAAGAGCAAAAACCTTATGTCCAATCTCAAAAAACCGGATCTAGCCGATCCTAGTTTGCGGGCGAAGCTAGCCCAAGGTATGGGTCACAACTATTATGGTGAGCCAGCTTGGCCTAACGACCTGCTGTACGTATTCCCGATCGTGATTTTTGGTGCGATCGGCTGCTGCGTAGCTTTAGCTGTTCTAGACCCTGCTGTACAAGGCGAAGCGGCTAACCCCTTTGCTACCCCTCTGGAAATTTTGCCTGAGTGGTATCTATGGCCAGCATTCCAAATGCTGCGGGTATTGCCTAACAAGCTGTTAGGAATCGCTGCCATGGCCGGTATTCCCCTGGGTCTGTTGATTGTGCCTTTCGTAGAAAGCGTCAACAAGTTCCAAAACCCTTTCCGTCGTCCTTTGGCGATGGCGGTCTTCTTATTTGGAACTGTTTTCACTATTTATCTAGGAATTGGTGCCGCTATGCCGATCGATAAGTCCCTAACTTTGGGCTTGTTCTAAACAGAACCTAATTAATTTACTAAGCCAGCTTAATTTAGCTGGCTTTTTTGCTTTTCTCCAAATTTTCTCCAGATTTTATCTGAGCCTTGACCAGCGAACATGATATCCTCCATGGTGGCGCTACGATTCCCGGTGCCGCCAGCCACTTCAAAAACTCAGTCATGACTTACATTACGCCTCTACCCGCCACTGCTCTGTTTGGTACCGATGGTATTCGCAGTAAAGTTGGTGAACTGCTCACTGCTGATTTAGCTTTACAGATCGGCTATTGGGCGGCCATTATTCTCGTCGCCCAGCAGCCGGTTTCAGCCCCGATTATTATTGGTCAAGACTCCCGCAATTCTAGTGATATGTTAGCTAGTGCGCTAGCGGCAGGGATTACTGCGGCTGGAGTAGAAGTGTGGAATTTAGGTCTTTGTCCAACTCCGGGGGTGGCGCATATTACCGCTACCAGCGATGCGATCGGTGGCATTATGATTTCGGCTAGCCATAATCCCCCAGCCGATAACGGCATCAAGTTTTTTGGCAGCGATGGCAAGAAGCTCTCCAAAGATTTACAGGCAGAGATCGAAGCAGGTCTGCGCGGTCAAAAGCCCCGTCCGGGTCAGCCGAAGAATTGGGGCAAAAACTACTTTTTACCGGAGCTGGTACAGCAGTATATCGAAGCGGTAGTGGAGTCGGTGGGTGAAGGGGCTAGTTTAAAAGGCATGAAGGTGGTCTTAGATTTGGCCTATGGTGCAGCGACCCAGACTGGTGAAGCGATTTTTAAGGCGCTAGATGCGGAGGTAGTTGCTATTCACCGAGAACCTGACGGCGATCGCATCAACGTAGGCTGTGGTTCTACGCACATGGAAGAGCTACAAGCCCAGGTGGTGAAGCAGCAGGCGCAAATTGGCTTTGCTTTTGATGGAGATGCCGATCGAATGTTGGCAGTAGACAATCAGGGCCGACGGATTGATGGAGACTATATTATGTTTCTGTGGGGCAAAAACCTGATGGCACTAAACCAGTTGCCCGATAATCATATTGTGACTACGGTGATGTCTAATTTGGGCTTTGAGCGGGCTTGGGAGCAGGTGGGTGGTAAGTTTACCCGCACGGCAGTAGGCGATCAGTACGTGCAAGCAGAGATGGACGAGACAGGGGCACAGATGGGCGGTGAGCAGTCGGGTCATATTTTGTCACCGCAGCATAGCATCAGTGGTGATGGAGTGCTGACGGCGCTGCATTTGGCAGCGATCGTGCAGAAATCGGGTAAGTCTTTGGCAGAACTGGTAGATGAGAGCTTCCATACCTACCCGCAGATTTTGCAAAATGTGCGGGTAGAAGACCGAGATCAGCGGGTGCATTGGCAGAACTGTGTGCCTCTGTGTGCGGCGATCGCCGAGGCTGAAGCGGCAATGGGCGATCGGGGGCGAATTTTGGTGCGGGCTTCGGGAACTGAGCCGCTAATTCGGGTGATGGTGGAAGCCAGTGATCAAGAACTGGTGACTCATTGGACTAATTATTTAGTAGATGTGGTGAAGGTCAACTTCCCCAATTAATCACGGAAAAACTATAAAGGCTTGATGTAGGCAACGGCGCTTTTGCCCACAATAATTTTGCTGCCATCAGCCTGAGTCAAGCAAAAATAATCGGTATCTTGCCAAAATAGCTCACCAATGAGCACATCAGAAGTCACCAACTTGATCTCTAAGCGGCTTTTATCTTTAATGAGCTGCTGAATTTGGCGGGTGCTGGGCTGGTTAATATCTAGTTCTGGCATGGTTCAAAGTAGAATTGAGAGAGGTTATTAATCAAAGAGTAGTGCGCTATGGCGATCGGCAAAGATCTTACTAACAAAATTGAATTTACTAAGTATCAAGGCTTAGGCAATGACTTCATTCTAGTGGACAATCGCCACCAGACCGAACCATGCCTTACTCCTGAGCAAGCAGTCCAGCTCTGCGATCGACATTTTGGCATCGGAGGAGACGGGGTTATCTTTACTTTACCCGGTACCGATGGCGCAGACTACACCATGCGAATTTTTAACTCCGATGGTTCTGAGCCAGAGATGTGTGGCAATGGTATTCGCTGCATGGCGGGCTTTATTACCAAGTTAGAAAATAAGCTGGGTCAGCCAGTCACTTACCAGATTCACACCGGAGCAGGGCTGATTGTGCCCGAGATTTTGGCTAGCGGTCAGATTCGGGTAGATATGGGTGAACCCAGGTTATTGGCTGCCGAGATTCCTACGAGTTTGGCAGCAGCAGATCAGCAAGTGATCGATCGACCAATTCAAGTAGGCGGGAAAGAATATTTGGCTACCTGTGTCAGCATGGGCAACCCTCACTGTATGGTCTATGTAGACGATGTAGCGGCGGTAAATTTGTACGATATTGGGCCAAAGTTTGAGCATCACTCAGTTTTTCCGCAGCGCACTAACACCGAGTTTGTCCAGGTCATCCGCCCGAACTATGTGCAGATGCGAGTGTGGGAAAGAGGCGCGGGGATTACCTTGGCCTGCGGCACCGGAGCCTGTGCTACGGTTGTCGCCGGGGTGCTAACCGGTCGAAATGATCGAGTCTGCACTGTAGAACTGCCTGGGGGCTGCCTAGAGATTGAATGGTCAGCAGCAGATAACCATGTGTATATGACTGGACCAGCTCAGGCGGTGTTTACAGGTGAGACAACTATTGGCTGATTTAAAAGTTGAGCGCCTAACTTTTGCTTTGCCTTATAAACCGTTGCTCCAGCCGGTGTCGTTTACGGTGGCGGCTGGTGAGGTGGTGGTGATTGCTGGGGCAAAGGGAGCGGGGAAGACTTTGTTGCTAAAATTGCTGAATCGCTTGGTAGAGCCAACGGGCGGTCAAGTGTTTTGGGCAGGGCAAGAGTATCGAGCACTGCCCCCTGCTAACTTACGCCGACATTTAGCCTATGTAGCAACGGAGCCAGATCTGTTGGGGATGACAGTACAAGAGGCGTTGATGTATCCGCTGTTGGTGCAGCAGCTCTCGCCGATGGTGATGGAGCAGCGGTTGGTGGAGGTGTTGAGTAATTTTATGATTCCAGAAGGTTGGTTGAAGCAGCGGGCAAGTGAGCTGACGATGGCGGACTGTCAACGGGTAGCGATCGCCCGCAGTTTGATGATGGAGCCACAGATGTTGTTGTTGGATAATCCTTTTAAATATTTAGATTTGAAGGTGTGGGCAGAGTTGCGATCGATCGCCAAGAAGCTCTGTTTGAGTTTGGTGGTAACGGGGCGAAACTTGGAGTCTGATCGAGTTTTGTATCTACGCAATGGTCATTTGCTGTGGGATAGAACCGAGGTAGATTGGGCGGTGTTGGAGGAGGAGATCGATCGGGCTGAGGCACTGGAGGCGGCGGAGTGGAAATAATTACTGATGACTAGCTCAATTGGCGTTGTCTTTAAATCAATCTTACTGCACAGCAAAATCCGTAAAATGTCGCATTTCTGGTGGACACAAACCCAAAACAATGTCTGACTTGGGTACACCTAATTCCATTAACTCGATCACTAATTCATGCTCAGTAGTATTATGCATCAGCCAAATTTTGCCATCTCGAATATCAATGTGCATCGTGGCATGATGCACTCTCCGATCATGCAGCCAACCCATATGAACTATTTGATATCGATCGTTCTCTGAATCAAAAATTGTTTCCACCTCAATTTCACCATTTGCTGGTTTACTTTGTGAGTGTTGAATCAGTAGATCTTTAACTATTTGAGAATAATTTCGGGAATCCATCGTAACTCACCTTGATTGTTGGGATTGTAAATCAATAGGTTAATATTACTCTCGTCAACAGCAGATTTAGTAAAATCCAATTGAAAAAAAGTGTTAAATGTCTTGAGAGGTATAGCTAAGTATAATACTCTGTCAGGCTCTTCAGCGCGTAGAGCAAGCCGGTAATTAATAAACTGCCCAAGAGCACGATGAAACTCAGAAATTGCTGAAGTACCAGTCAAAAAGCTTTTTACTTCGATTGCAACTTTTTGCCCCTGTTGTTCGGCAGCAATAATACACTCAGCCCCCAAATCGATTTCCATATCAACACCACCAACCTTTAACTCGTAAGGATCGTGGGTAATTACCCAGCCTTCATGAATAAGGGCAGCTTTGACAAATGGATGAAGAAAGTCTCTGGCCACAAGAATACATCAGAATAGTATTGTTAATCATAAATCAACTAGCGGCTCTTCAGCATCGAAGATGAGAAACTGGCTAGTGCTTCGATCGCCCGATTGGCACCTTGGGTTAAGGCCACACTCAAAACCTTGGTTGGCTCCAGTTCCACCTTTAAGAGTTTCCAAAGCTGCTGAACTTCCGAAAGATGCAGTTTGTCATCTTCAGTCAAAGCCATCACTAACTTATTGCGCAGAAACAAACCTTCTTCAGACATTAAAAACTGTAAACCCATTTGTGCTGTTGGCAACAGATCAAAACCACCATCACTACTAGCAATACCAATCATGTTTTCTAGGCGCTGCCATTGGATCTTGCCGTCTTTTAGCACAATCTCAATCAGACGCTTGCGCATCTCTGGAGTCTCGCCATTAAGTAGACGCTGTGCTACGTAGGGATAGCCAATTTCCACAATCTTGAACTCAGGATTTAAACTGAGCGCCAAACCTTCTTGGGTTACTAGCGATCGAATAATCAAAGAAAACTGGGCAGGTACCCGGAATGGATACTTATAGACTAAATCAGAGAATTCCTCGGTAATAGTTTTAAAGTTAAAATTACCAACACTCTCCCCGATCGCGTTATCTAAAACTTTCTCTAAAGCCGGAATAATTGGTGAAATATCGATATCTGGAGTTAAGAAACCCAGTTCTACAAAGTCTGTAGTTAAAGATTGATAGTCTTTGTTAATTACATGAACGATCGAACCTGCAATCGTTTCTTTAGTATGCTGAGTAAGCTGATCCATCATGCCAAAGTCAATAAAAGCAATCCGGCCATCGGCCAAAATAAACAAATTGCCGGGATGAGGATCGGCGTGGAAAAAGCCAAACTCTAAAAGCTGGCGCAGTCCGGCATTCACACAGGTTTTGATAATATCATCTGGATCTAAACCAGCTTTGCGAATACCCACAGCATCAATTAACTTCATGCCGTTGATCCATTCCAAAGTTAAAACATTGCGACTAGCATAGCGCCAATAAATTGCTGGCACCTTAATCGTAGGATCATCTTGGAAATTAGCTGCAAACTTTTCGGCGTTGCGACCTTCATTTAAATAATCAATTTCTTCAAATAGTTTTACCCCAAACTCATCAACGATCGTGGTGAGGTTTTCGCCAATATTCAAAGGCAAAAAGGGCGTAATCCAAGTTGCCGCCCAGCGCATGATGTATAAATCTAGGGTGATTACCGGTAACAAGTTAGGACGCTGAACCTTGACAGCTACCTCTTCGCCGGTATGGAGACGGGCTTTGTAGACCTGGCCTAAACTAGCCGCAGCGATCGGCGTTGGAGAAATTTCTCGGTATAAGTCTTCGATCGGTCGGCGTAACTGAGTCTCAATAATCTCAAAAGCCAAAGCAGTACTAAAAGGCGGAAGCTGATCTTGAAGCTCGATCAATTCATCTAAAAACTTTTGTTGGATCAAGTCAGGGCGTGTAGAGAGAGCCTGACCGACCTTGATATATGTTGGACCTAATGCTGTGAGCAGTTCTCGGAGCTGATTCGCCCGCATCTTTGCGTTAGCATCTGCGGTGCCGACCGATCGATCAATCTGTAAACCAATCAAAAATCCGGCAAAGTACCAAATTATTTTCAGCGCTCTTCCTAGGGCTAACCAAGGACGGAGACGGTAATGACGGGCGATCGACGAGGGGTCGTACTTATGTAGATGGGAAAACGCTGACTCACTCACAGTAGAAAATCTACCTCGCTGAAGAATTTGGTGGGATGTTAACTAATTTCTTAGGTCAGACTAAAATTTCAGCCTAAACCATTTGTATAAATATTAACTTTTATCTACGGAAAGATTGCGATTCCTTAAGATTCTTAACGGAATTGAGTTTAAGTAACAGCAACGCTCTCATTAAACCCCATTTATCTGCAAGGTGGGTGAGCGAAACCGCACCCACCTTGCGGCAGATTTCACCAAAAAACCTAAGGCACCACCAAAATCGGACAGGGCGAAAGCCCGATCACCCGATTGGTTACGCTTTCATTGGCATGTTCGTCATCCAAACCTCGGCTGCCCATGGCAATTAGGTCGGCATTGATTTCATCGGCCACATCACAAATGGTAAAAGCAGGTTTGCCCTCCCGCTGGAGAACCACAGCATTAATACTGTGTTCGGCCAGCTTGGCCTGGACAGCCGCCAAGACTGCACCGAGGTTTTCGGTGGTGGGAGTTTCTTCTCCTACCACTGCCGCATCAATTACTGTGGTGTCGGCAACCACCAGCAAGACCACTTCGCTATGGTGGGCTTCGACAATATCGACCACCACTTTTAGGGCAGTTTGAGCCTCACGACTGTGATGAATTGGAAACAAAATTTTCTTAAACATGGTTTGTGTGACTAAAGGCTGGCAATCTCCACCTGCTAGTTTTTCACCGAGTTCCCCTGGAAATGGCAATTTATTTACAATTCTTAAGCTGTTAGCCTTCAGCGACCATTTGCAAAATTCGATCGGCCACCTCATCCAACACCGGCAACACTGATAACCGATTGCCCTGCTTGACTACCAATAACTCCTCAGGGGTAAAAGCCTCCCGCAGCTCACTGAGAGACAAAGCCCGATCGAAGGTCTGCACATATTGCACTCGCACCGTATGCCAGCGAGGATTCTCTAGAGTCGCCTTGGGGTCAAAATATTCGCCATCTCCATCAAACTGACTAGGATCTACCACCATGGACTCGGTAATCTCTATTAAGCCCACAATTCCCGGCGGGTTGGTGTTGGAGTGATAAAAGAAAGCCCGATCGCCTACCTGCATCGACTTTAAAAAATTCCTGGCCTGATAATTTCTCACCCCAT
>JAAFHZ010000052.1 GCA_013297675.1 Synechococcales cyanobacterium bin59.metabat.ball.084
TTCGGAACTGGTATGCTCATGGATGCTATTGCAATTCACCTTTTGAAAATGACTCAGATGGTCAAGGTGTATAAATACACTAGTCAATCTGATTAATTCACTTTGTCCGAGACAGAACCGCTATAAGACATGTTGCCGGAAAAGATCTCTGTAACTTTTCACAACGAACAGCGCCCTCAGCCGGTAAGATTAGCGATCGACTGAGATACAATCAAACACAGCTAACTACCGTGCCTGCCAGGGCTAAAATATGAGCATAGCCGATTCTGTTTTAACAGAGTTATTAGGGCAACACCCAGAACTGCGCCCTCATCTGTATTTTAAATCTTCCTTAACCGCACTGTCTCGGGCTATGGAAGACTTGGTGCTAGCCGGAGACGAGCAGCCTTTAGTAATCGCCACCTTTCAAGAAGAGCGGCTCTATCGGCAAGAATCGCACCGCTATCAGCGCATTGCTAGCCAATCTGACCGCATTTACGTCCTGGCAGTAATGGATGATAAACCGCCAGTGACCGAATACAACCTGATTCCGCTCAAAGCTACCGATAAATTAGCGCAGCAGTGGAACCTAGTAGTAATTGGTTCGCAGTCGGCAGCCTGCTTAATTTGCCAAGAGCGCGAAGGAGACTGGGTCAATACTGGTCTAGAGTCTTCCCAGCGCTTTGATGGAATTTGGACATTCGATCGACATGTGGCTCTAGATGCCGCTGAGATCTTGTTAGCCAAGGTAGCCAAGCAGCGTCCTAAACTGAAGAAAGAAACTCAGCAGATTTTAACAGAGCTGCGAGAACCTCAGTTTGAAGCCTTGCCCACCAGTGCGGATGCCTTTGTGCAAAGACTGGTGACTTATTTACAGGCCGGTCAATATAAGTTAATTAAGGCTTATCGATCGATCGCCGCCCAAGAAAACCGGGAGCGATTGGTAAACCTGATTGCCAGCGCCCTACGGCGCTCTCTCAAGCCCGATGAAATCTTGAACATTGCGGTGCAAGAAATTGGGGCGGCCATGCAGGCTAGCCGCTGCTTAATTTACCGTTACCAAAGTGGCGAAACTGCTACCAAAATTGCCTACGAATATGTAGGGCAGCCCGGTTATAGCTCCTTACTTGGTAAGTTGTGGAATTTGGATCAACATCCGCTGTTAAGTGAAATCGTGGAGACTCATACTCCTAGCACCATGACGGCGATCGATAGCCTCTCTCCCACCACTGCCGACCTGATCGCGAAGTATCAGATTAGCAACATCCTGATGGTGCCCGTATTATCCCAAGATCGGCTGTTGGGAATTGTGGAGCTGCATCACTGTGAATCGACCAACTATCAGTGGCTACCCGAAGAAATTAGCTTAGTGGAAGCGGTGGCCACCCATGTAGGCAGTGCCTTGATGCAGGCTGAAGCTTATACTCACCTAGAATATTTGAATGAACAAATGGCGGTGCTCGATCGGATTCGCGGCAACTTGGTGGCAATCACTGGTCACGAACTACGCACACCGCTTTCCACGATTCAGATTTGCTTAGAAAGTCTGTCTTCAGAGCCAGATATGTCTTTAGATATGCGTCAGGTAATGTTGAACACAGCCTTGACGGACAGTGAACGGATGCGTAAGCTGATCCAGGATTTTTTAACTCTCTCGCAGTTAGAAAGTGGGCGTTTTCAGTGGCATCCAGAAAATTTGTCTCTGCGAGAATGCGTGGATTTGGCAGTAAGTGGCATGAAAAACCAGCGTCGCGATATGCCCAAACGCGATAAACCCCAAGTAATTATCGATATCGATCCAGACTTACCGGCGGTTAATTTGGATGGCGAATGGTTAGTAGAAGTTCTGAGTAAGCTACTAGACAATGCCTACAAGTTCACATCTCATAAAGGACAAATTACAATCCAGGCAGTCAGCCATAACATTATGCTGGAAGTAATTGTGTCTGATAATGGTCGGGGAATTGAACCGAATT
The DNA here is from genome assembly GCA_013297675.1 of Synechococcales cyanobacterium bin59.metabat.ball.084. Lineage (GTDB taxonomy): Bacteria > Cyanobacteriota > Cyanobacteriia > Cyanobacteriales > Chamaesiphonaceae > JAAFHZ01. The sequence goes on from JAAFHZ010000052.1 coordinate 1,956, forward strand.
TATTGCAAGTGGTGTTTGAACGCTTTTACCAAGAAGAAGGAGCGCTGCGCCGGACTACTGGCGGCACTGGCTTAGGTTTGGCGATTTGTCAGCAGGCGGTGTTGAGTTGGGGTGGCCAAATTTGGGCAGCTTCTGATGGCAAGGATCAGGGCAGTAAGTTTCATTTTACAATTCCGCTGTTACCGGTGCCAGAAAAAGAACTACAGGGAATCAGTTAGCCGCCCTGTTTCTGAGTTCTCTTTCTTGTTGGTTCGGCAATTATATTTTAGCTGCATTCCTAGAACCCAGCAATACTTTCTGGATAGAATATGGCAATGAACTGATCATTAAATAGAGCAGAGAGATAAATAATAACCAGTTAAAAATCTCATCTAAAATACCAGAGTCAATCCAAGTTGGGCAACAAGAGCCAATGATAGCAACTATCGACACAATGGAAATTAGCTTGCGGTCGCGATCGATTTTAATCCAGGTCACTAACTGTGGCACCATAAAAATCAAAAATATCATGCGATAAGACCAACAATTCCCCAGTAAAAAAGTGCCTAAATATACTCCCGAACCTGCTCTAAAAGCATCCAGATACGTTAAATCACTTTGTTTCCAGCCCTGCAAACGAAGATTGTTGAGATAAAAAATAATTGTACTAATTAAAACTGCTGCTGCTGGGATGTAAGATGCAGATGTAGCTTTTTCATCATAGGCCATGACTCCATAAGCCCAGTGATAATGCCCCTTTAAAGTGGATTTAAAAACCTGTGGTAAATCTGGAAGGTTGTAGATGATGTATGACAGAAAAATCAGGAAAAATATAGAGCAAACCACCATACTTTTTTTGGTCGAATACCTCACAAGATATACCATGGCAAAAACTGGAAATAGCTTAATAAAAGAAGCCAATGATAATATGAGCATCGAAAGCCATGCTCGATCGGCCAAACGAATCGCCACAGCTACCAAAAAAAATATTAATAAATCATGATTCCCTCTTTCTATCCCTAAAGCTACTACTGGGGAAAACAGTAAAAAAGCGATAATTATCGCGCTGGGTTTATCTAATTTACGAAAAGCAATAAAAACGCCTGTTAAAAATAATAGCCCGAATAAAATCCCGATAAGCGTCGTATGTCCTAGATTAACATGGGTAAATCTTAAAATATGCTGCACCAATCTAGGATGATTTAGTGGCCGATTCCAAGGATCTTGAGGATTATAATGTAACGGGTCATAGCCTAGTGCTAGTGATTCGGCAGCACCGGTTAAGTTTCTGGTGTCCGAAAAACTCAGGGGCATTGGGGGGATTTTCCAAATCGCCCAGATATGATCATAACCAACAAAATAGCCAAAAACCACTAAGCAGGCTAAGACTAAACTAACTATCCAAACTAAGATCGTTTTTCCTTGCATTAAAATATCCAAAACTGCTAAGCAATGTAGTAACAACTGGCAAGCGATCGATTCTGCAACATCTGAATAAATCTATTTTTAATTCATCCCCAACTGGCTTAAAAACTGCAACGATTTCACAATATAGCTGGCGCAAATTTGGGGTGAAGTTTCATAAAAATTGCTCCAGGCTTGGGCTTTGTATTGGGCATACACAGCTTCTCTAAGATCCAATTTACCAGTAGCTAAAGGTTTGGGTAGATTCGGGTCTAGCCAAGCTAGGCGTACCGCATGACCAATTAATACATCTAAAACAATATATTCGGCGACTCGCAGATTGGGGTTTTGCTCAGAGAGTGCAGCCAAAGCCATTAGTGCCTCAATATTCATTTGGCGATATTCTGGAGCGGTAATTTTATTCAACAAATGTTCCACTCGTAGGGCAAAATTACGTTCGCCGGGAGTCATTTCTGCCAAAATCGGCGCACTTTCTAATCGATTGCGCTTTTCTAGCTTGTCACCCACAATAATGCCGGGGCAATGCTCTAATAACTGCCAGATGCTGGGGTAAAAGTTTGTAGCTAGTCTGGTGACTGCCCCATCGCGGCGACGTTGACGCAGCCAGCCACCGCCGGGGGTAGGAATCGGTTCTGCTTCAGATTGCAGATTCCACCTGATATCTTGGTTTTGACTAAGATGTAAGGATTCTTGCTGAAACACCAATCTATCAACTTTTTGGTAGTCGATCGCCACATGGCGCAGGCGGGTTTTAATTTCAAAGGGACTCAAACCCATCAATGCTTCATAGGCTTCATCTTGAGTTAAATGTTGCTCGATCGCAATCTCACTAGTAATCAGCAAAATCAAGTATCCAACCCGTAAAGTCAGCATGCCATCGAGCGATCGAGGCTCGGCTTTAATCAATAAACTCAAATAGATCAAAATCTCTTGAGTTAATACCCGATCGCGGATATCTTCGCGACAAAAGGTATCGATCTTTTCTACTAATTCTGCATGGGCGATCGGAGCATCGATCAACGAATCTTCGCTGTAGGCCATGCCCACCGCAATCTGCTTGCCTCTCACCAAAATTTCGGTGACAGAATCAGAAAGACTCATATCTACTTTGCCCAACAGTCCAGCGCTGTAGCGAACCACCGCCCAATTGGGTTGGGGTTGAGCTTGACCGGCTCGTAAATAAACTTCGGTGAGTAATTGCGCCAAAGTTACTGGGCGACCAAAGCCACCCCAGCCAGTATCAAATTTGAGGTTTTTGATTTTAACCAGTCGATGTAATAGCTCTACCTGCTGATAAATATTGTCGGTTTGCCGCAGGGTATCCAGCAACCAGCGTAAATCAGTGGCTGATTCTAGGCGAAATTCTTGGTTGGTAGTAAGCGGTACGTCGTGATTAGTGCTGGATTCTCCTGGAGAGACGCTATGGGAACGCAGATATCTAGTGGGAGCCACGATCAGCGCATCAGTGGGTCGATCTTCAAATTCAAAATTTGGTAGGTTAATTTGTTCGGTGCCTGCTGTTAGCATTAATTGACTCAGCGGACCGAGGCGAATAGCGACCCCTTGACAGCGACCGCCTTGTAATTCGTGGAGCAGGGCTAACAGCGGCGAATTGTATTCTTGGTTTTGAAATTCGGCTTGACCTTCTTGCAATAGCTCTTTCGTTAATAGCAAGGTCATGGTGGCACGACCGAGCTGATACCAATGGCGGCTAATATAGGCAATCTCAGCGCGGATTTGGGAGACTAAAAAGTGATAATCCAGGGTGATATAAAACTGCTGCTGATCTAAAAAAGCTGGTAAAAAAACAATTTGCTGACCTTGAATTTGAAACACTCGAGAAGTCATCAAGCTACGCAAACGTCGAATCGGGCGACCGCTAAGACCTAGCTTAGAATTTTCGCCCAGATGGTGATAAACTCTGCCTAGTTCAGTGGATGATCGCACCTGAGTTGGAGCGATTTGTTCTAAGGTTTGACTGGCAATGCCATATTCTGCTAACTGTCCTTGCAGTTCTTGATTCTCGGCAATTAGAGCAATCTGAATAGTGGGTTGGCGCTGGCGGCCAATGCGCAGGTGTCGCCCCTGGGGATCTAAATCGCCAGGAGCCAACAGGCCATCATCCATCATTTGTCCCAGCAGGTATAGGCTCTGTGCCCAGACTAAAGGCAGGTTCTCGTTGGGCAGCCTGGTTTGACTTTGAGGATTACGCTTCTCGGCAGCGACCTGGGCTTTGGGTACAAAGTACAGTTCTGGTAATAGCTGATAGCCTTGACGCTCTACGGTAACGGCGGCAAGGGCGTTGCGATATTGGACGATCGATTCTTCGTCTCCCTGAAACAGAGCATCTAAGTATAGATAAGTGAAAAACAATGGCCACTCGCACTCAATGTTTTCAAAAGCTTGCAGCTCGGCAGGCTCGTAATGTAAACGGGTATGGTCTTCGATCGCCGTTTGGTGGCCATCTCTTAAAAAGCGTTTGCAGCCGTAGCGGCCACCCAGCTTACTGACGATTTTCTCGCGGGTGCGCTTCACTAACTGGGGATCTTCGATCGCAAAAGCCGGGAAGCCAATTACGCTCAGCAATGCAGCATCGGTTTCTTTAGAAGCAGATTCTCTGGGTAATAAAGAGGCTAAGGTGATCCTCGATCGGGCAATTTCGTCGGCCAGCACATAAATTACCGAAGCCTGAGAACCGCCTGCTCCAAATAGATCTAAACCATTGATCGCTTCTAGAGCGGCTTTAGCCATGCCGATCGAGCTGGCATTCAGTTCGGCGTTGCCATGATTGATTTTATTGCCTCTTTCCCACAGCCCAAAATCGGGGGTGCGGTAGGTGCGACCAATGTAAAAGACCAGGTTTTGGACAAAATTTACTTCGTCGATCGAGTAAATGATTACCAAGCCGCTGCTGGTCATTTGAGCCAGGGTCAAAACAAACAGAGAGGTGGCATCGAGCTGTAGATGGCCCCATTCGTCATCGCCGACCACTTCTAAGCCCGTGGTAGTGCTGTATTTAGCATGTAAAGCATCCAGTGGCGACTGGCTGTATTTGAATTTTTCGACTTTCTGAGCCTGCCGCATCATACAAACCAGCAAGCCACGCATCAGCTTCACCACGCTGTTTTCTAGCAAATGCAATCTTCCGGGAGGTGAACCAGCTCGCCGATAGGCCAAGGCCAAACCCCATACGGCCAAAATGCTGTAAACGTTGTCCCGTACCCAGGCATCGGTATAGTCTCCATGGGCAGTCACGGCGGTACTTGCCGGTAACAGTCCCGTAATAGGATGCTGGCGGCTGAGGATGGTATCGTAGATTTCTTGGTAGTAGCGGTCTAGCGCCTGCTGAGATTTGGAATACTGGGAGGGCGTTTGAGTCGCAGAAATGGCTGAAGATCGAAGCATGGTGAGGGGAGGGTGTGGGAATCACTACCGAATTTAAATTTTACTTAGTTTGCATTCCACTTAAAAATTAGTTACATTAATTTACATAAGGCTAAAATCTACGCCACACAACGGAGTTAGGACTATGCAAAACCAAAACGATGCTAAATTCGGTTTCACCGCTTCAGCCGAAAACCTCAATGGTCGGGCAGCTATGATCGGCTTCATTGCCGCAGTAGTAACTGAACTGGTCACAGGCCAAGGTGTTTTACACTTCTTGGGTCTAATGTAATCATTCCATCTAAATATTTTTTGAATATTTGAAAAAGCTGGGCTTCTGCTCAGCTTTTTGTTTGGCCAGCTATTAGGAGAAATGTTGAAGAGACGGGGAACCTCTGGGTTGCCCGAGTTATCCTAGATGTATCTCCTTGCTCGATCGAATATTTTATGAAGTTACTAAGTACTATTCTACTCACCCTATCGGTTCCTGCCGCTTTGGGGCTGGCCACGTCACCAGCAGCAGCAAAAAAATCAGTAGTCTTCACCTGTACCGATGTATCTGGGCGCTTAGCTACTGCGGTGCAAACCAAAAAAGGCCATGTGCCATTGATCTATTGGGATTCGGCGGCATTTAACAGTGCCGGATTCAGTCCCCAATTGCGCTGCCAAAAAGTAACTGAGCGGTTTACTAATCTGTACGGCAGCGGTCAACTGAAGTATTTGGCGGTGGGAACTGTGCGCAGTCAGCCGGTAATTTGTGGGCTGAAGGTCAGTAAATCTAGTTGCAATAGCGAAAATATGCTGTTTACGATCAAGCCCGGTGCTGATCCCCGCAGCGTGTTGCGCCAGTTGAATGCTGTGCGTAATCGGGCAGCCAATAGCGCGGCGGTAAATGAAAGCTCTGCTCCGATCGCGGTAAACCCTTCTACTGATACCCAAGTGGATGTAGAAGATTGGTTGAATTTTGCCAATGAATAATAAAAAAATGTTACTGATCAAGTGAGATTTAATACATCTCACTTGGTTTTTTAGGTACTTTTTGATACCGAATGTTTTTGCGGGATACCTCTAATTTTGACTACTAGCAAAAGTCCGTCAGTTTGGGATATTTTATTAAGCATTCATCTCTTTCTAAAAACATTGTGCTGCACTTCCGTTCTGCTGTTCTAGCCTCAATTTCCTTGATTTTGCTCACAAGCTGCGAAAGCAAGATCTCCCAATGTCAAAAAATTATCAAAGTTCACAATCAGATTGTGCTCGAAGCCAAAAAAGTTTCAGATACCGGTGTCAAGGGCGATACCAGCAGTGCCAGTAAATCGGCTGAGGCTTTTGCTCAGGGAGCCAAAGAAATGACCAGCTTAGACGTGCGCGATGAAAAATTGCTAGAAATCAAGAATCAGCTAGCCACAATGTATCAAAACTCTAGCCAAATCACCAAACAAATTTTGGCTAGTCAAGCCCAAAAGAAAAGCACAGATGCAGCTAAGGGCATGGAAAATCTGCGGCAAGTAGCCAGCCCAGAGAAGGATTTAGTTGATGGGATCAATAATTATTGCAGTGAAGGCAAAAAAGCTGATGCTGTACCTAGCCCTACTTTGCCTACTCCAGTGCAGCCCAGCCCAGGAAAATAATAGATCTAAATAAGCTGAAGCTACTCATTTTTGGTTAGAAGTGGTAGAATGTGATGTTTGGATTCTATAATCTTCACTCTCAGACCTCGTTTAGGCGGGGAACAGTAGAGCTATGTTGACTTTGACGGGTATTTGCAACTTGTTTTTAGTCAGCAGGAGGCGTAGTAACTACGGAGAAAATAACCTTAGGAAATTTGCATGGTCAATCAGAAAAAAACCGCCGATATCGGCTTCACTCTCGACGATTTCGCTGCCTTACTGGACAAGTACGACTACCACTTTAGCCCTGGAGACATTGTGGCCGGGACGGTGTTTAGCCTAGAACCCAGAGGCGCTCTGATTGATATTGGTGCTAAAACCGCTGCATATCTGCCAATTCAGGAAATGTCTATCAACCGCGTTGATGCCCCTGAAGAAGTGCTGCAATCTAACGAAACCCGCGAGTTCTTTATCCTTACCGATGAAAACGAAGACGGTCAGCTTACTCTCTCTATTCGTCGCATCGAATACATGCGTGCTTGGGAGCGGGTACGCCAATTGCAAGCCGAAGATGCCACTGTGCGATCTCAGGTGTTTGCAACCAACCGAGGCGGTGCGCTGGTACGCATCGAAGGTCTACGGGGCTTTATTCCTGGCTCACACATCAGTACTCGCAAGCCCAAAGAAGAGTTGCTCAACGAAGAGCTGCCTTTGAAGTTCTTAGAAGTAGACGAAGAGCGCAACCGCTTAGTGCTCAGCCACCGACGCGCTCTGGTAGAGCGCAAAATGAACCGTCTAGAAGTAGGCGAAGTAGTAATTGGCTCAGTACGCGGTATCAAGCCTTATGGAGCTTTCATCGACATCGGCGGAGTCAGTGGTCTGTTGCACATCTCCGAAATTTCTCACGACCATATCGATACGCCTCATAGCGTATTCAATGTAAACGACGAAGTTAAGGTAATGATCATCGATCTAGATGCTGAAAGAGGCCGAATTTCGCTTTCTACCAAGCAGCTTGAGCCAGAACCGGGCGATATGATCAAAGACCGCGATCGAGTGTACGAAATGGCCGAAGAAATGGCTCAGAAGTACCGCGAAGCCATGGCGGCAAAGGCTGCTGGTATCACCGTTGAGTCATCTGAAGAAGTAGAAGAAGATCTAGAAATTCTGGATGAAGATTTAGTTTCGGCGACAGAAGACTAATTTTTGTTAGTTGATTTTGATACAGCGTCCCAGGTGGGACGCTTTTTTGTGCCAGACTGTATCCTGAAATTACGAGTGGATGATATTATTAACAATTATTTATAATTATTTGTTATGGCTGAAATGCAGTTTGCACGCGGTAGAACCGAGCCGGTCGTGCCTGATGTTAGGTTAACTAAATCACGCAATGGCCAAGAGGGCACTGCTGTTTTGTACTTCAATCGTCCAGAGGCTCTCTGTGGTGAGGATGTAGATGCCGTTACTGGCTTATACATGATTGACGAAGAGGGAGAGATTGTCACGCGGGAAGTAAAAGCCAAGTTTTTAGATGGTCAGCCTGCGGCTTTAGAAGCAATATATTTGATGAAGTCCCCAGCAGAATGGGATCGGTTTATTCGCTTTATGGATCGCTATGCGGCCAAAAATGGCTTAGGTTTTGATGAAGCTCCTCAACCCAAAGAAGAAAATACAGAAACCTAGTAGAAACACTGAATTAGAAGCAGGCAGAATTCGGTATCCTAAATTGTCACTGCATTCTGCCTGCCATGAATTTTAAGAATTTTCTCTCTGCTTTACTGCTATTTATTCCGATTTCGATCGCTGGTCACTTCTTGCATTGGGGTGCGCCAGTAATCTTTATTACTGCCTGCTTGGCAATTATTCCTTTAGCAGCCTGGATGGGCACCGCTACTGAAGAAATTGCGGTGGTGATGGGTCCATCGTTGGGCGGTTTGCTAAATGCGACCTTTGGCAATGCCACAGAGTTGATTATTGCGATCGTCGCTCTCAATGCCGGGTTAGTCGATGTGGTCAAGGCTAGTTTAACTGGTTCGATTGTTGGTAACTTGCTGTTGGTCATGGGTCTTTCGATGTTGCTGGGCGGTTTACGGTTCAAGGAGCAAGAATTTCAGCCGACGGTGGCCAGAGTAAATGCTTCTAGTATGAATCTGGCGGTGATTGCCCTGCTGTTGCCAACGGCGGTTCATTACACTTCTACAGGTATTGATGAGGCTACTATCCAAAAGCTGTCGGTGGCGGTGGCTTTTGTGTTGATTGCGGTCTATGGCTTGACTCTACTGTTTTCGATGAAAACTCACACCTATCTGTATGATGTGGGTTTGGCAGAAATGGACCCGGAGGATTTAGCTGATGCGAATTTAGCACCAGATGGCGAACATAAGGTGAATTTACCTCTATGGATTGGGGTGTTGCTGGGTTGTACTTTGTTGGTGGCTTTAGAGTCGGAGCTATTGGTTTCTAGCTTAGAGGAAGCAACCAGTGCTTTGGGTCTGAGTGCGCTGTTTACTGGGGTGATTTTGGTGCCAATTATTGGTAACGCAGCAGAACATGCTACTGCGGTAACTGTAGCGATGAAGAATAAGATGGACTTATCGGTATCGGTAGCGGTGGGTTCTAGTTTGCAAATTGCTTTGTTTGTAGCGCCGGTGTTGGTGCTCACTGGTTGGATCTTAGGCAAACCAATGGATTTGGATTTTAATCCGTTTGAGCTGGTGGCGGTAATGGTGTCGGTGGCGATCGCCAACTCGATTAGTTCTGATGGTCGATCGAACTGGTTAGAAGGTACTTTGCTGTTGGCGGCTTACTTGGTACTAGGCTTTGCCTTCTATTTCCATCCGGTGATTCCGGTATTGGGATAGTTGGTCATAAATAGCCTGAACTAATAACCCAAAAGCTCAGGCTATAATTAACAGGCTAAAAGTAAATTATCAAAAACATACTAGGAGTGAATTATGAGCTTTATATTAACTTCTGATAATGTTTTAACTTATCTTCAAGAAAATAATTTAGGGAGCTTTGATCGAGAATCTACCGCTCTCAAAAAATTCAGCGCCAGAAACTTTAATATTTTGGTCAAACCCGCCGATTCACAACCTATTCTGGTTAAACAATCAGCCCCTAATATTAACGGCAAGCAGTCTGGTGAACTCTTTACTGAATGGCAACTCCAACAGCTCATTGCCGATCACCCTGCCCTCGAAAAGCTAACTAGTTTCCTGCCGAAGGTTTTGTATGCTGATCGCTCTAACTTCATTGTGGTCAACTATTTCTGGGCAGACTATAGTGATATGCAAGACTATTATGATGATGAAGATCAAGAATATGACCCAGAAATTGCTCAAGAAATTGGTCAAAAATTAGGTGTTGTCCATCGATCGACCTACAACAGCACTTGGCAAGCACCCCTCGAAACCAGCCTGGGTAGTCCAGCCAACCCCGGACGTAAAGTTGCCCGTCGCCTGAATCGAGTGCATTCTGGAATTTTTGCTGTCACCCCGATCGACTGCCTGCGCTTTTACAAACTCTATCAGCAATACCCCAGCCTCGCTGCCGCTGTGGAGCAATTAGCCCAAAATTACCAAGCTTGCTGCTTGGTTCACAACGACCTCAAGCTCAATAATATACTGATTCATCATTCACCAAAGCCTCCAGCTACTGACAGCAGAATCCGCTTGATCGACTGGGAATCTTCTCGATGGGGTGATCCTGCTGTAGATGTGGGAAATTTAATTAACAGTTATTTACAGCTTTGGCTAGAAAACCTGGTAGTCAGCAGTGAACTGAGCATCAATGAATCTTTACAGCTTGCGGTTGTTCCTTTAAATAGCTTGCAACCAGTGTTGTTTGCCCTGTTTGATAGCTATCGCCAAACCTTTCCAGCCATCTTTGCCGATCAGCCAGACTTTGTGGCTAGGGCGCTGCAATATGCCGGTCTGGCTTTGATCCGCCGCATCGAAGTAATTATAGACAATGATCGCGTTTTCGATAACCGAGGCATTGCCATGTTGCAAGTAGCCAAGCAGTTATTGTGCAGCCCTACCGCTTTTACCACTACAATTTTTGGACGACCTTTAGATTGATTCCTTGCGATTAACTTTAGTGCTGCCGCATAAAACTTAAGATCATATCGAGTTTTTTAGACTGGTGACGAGGCTGGATGTTATATTTAGCATGGTGTTGATCGATCATTTCAGCGTATTCTTCGAGCACCAATTTAATTGCTGGTATATTGCAGCCAGTAGCTTTGAGGAGCAGAGTTTGAGAAATAGCAAATTTTTGGGTATTTTGCTGGTTCCAGAGCATAATTTTATTGATCGCGGCTAAGATTTTAGCGGCAGCAGGTGGGCGGCGTTCTGCTTTGGGCTTTACCAGTGTTTTCGTTGATGATACCAAGATTTTAGCAGGTGGCGTTGTCATCATAGATTTTGCCCTAGATGGCTGCAAAATATTCATCAACTGTTCAATTCTTTGCTGGTAGCCTAAATTAGCTTGACGTAGAGTAGCGATCTCTTGTTCTAATTCATCAATACGACTATGGGCAGCAGCCAATTCTTGGGGCATCGTTGCGTTCTGAATAGTAGTTAATTCCTCTGGGTTGAGCTGGGGAGTATTACTAGAGTTTAGATGTTGCCATAAACGACTGACTTCATCTTGCAGAGCGGCGAACTGCTGTGGATCAATGGTGGATGTATCAGACTGGGGCGATTTATTGGGATGAATGTTAAGAGGGGGAGTGCTTGGTTTCTTCTCGTTGCTACTAGCTGGTTTTCTGGCAGTCGGATTTGTGAGTAGTTCTAGTTGCACTGGTGCATCCAAATCTTCACCGTTATCATCCATAATCTTGGCTGGCATAGATGCTCCTAGCTTGATGCCCTTGGCACCCAAATGTTGGCCATTGCTATCTACTAAATAATAGTGAAAATAATGTTGCGTTGCCGAAGAATTAGCGCGTTTGAGTTCATCGGCAGAAATCACATGCCCTAATCTTTCTTGCACAAAGCGCGAAATTGCCCGATCAGGTGGACAGAAAAAGTGAGTACAAATTTCGCCGTAAACTCCCCGCAAATTATGTATAGTCACCGCCGATTCGCTGGGTAAAACTGGCACAATTCCGGTATCACCAAAGTTCCGAATGACCGATCGCTTTACAGAATCTGCCAAGCTGCGGTTAATTTCGATCGCCGAAAAATCTGCTAGGGCAAGAATGCGGGGGTGTTGACGAAAACGCTCCATAGCATCGAGAACGATCGCCGCTGGTAATAGACAAGGCGTTAAATAACTATCAAACTCAACATTTTTTTTATAAGTACGCTTTTTAAGTTGACCGGCAAAGCTAATCCAGTACAAATCATTTGTAGCTGTCATCGTGCCTTTGGCAACGACTTCCGAAAATCTCCTGCCAGTAGTAGCCGCAATACCCACGGCTAAATCAAAGGGATCAATAGAGTTCAGTAAATCAGCCGCGACAGCTAAAAATACATCAGGATTAACCGGTTGTAGATTGTCTTGCTTTAAATTATTGCGCTCAGCGGAGATCCCTGCAAACTGGCTATAGGTGGCGCTGTCGTATTTCAGATAATCTAGAGCAAAGTGATCGATCGCCTTGCCGATTTCACCGCTATGGCGTTTGCTGTAGGTATATTCTCGACTGGTATTTTTGGTGAGGGGCAACAGACCATCATCTACAGCGGTTTGGATGGCTTTGCGGTACATGGGCAAATAAACTTTGCCGATCGTGGCTTGGGGATAGCCTTCTTCTAACAGCGCAATTTCGGCGGTGCAAATTTCTTGGATTTTGGCTTTGTTTTTGGTAATGGCTAGCCGATCGATAAATTCTACAATCAGTTCAGCTAGGTCAGTTTTGGTTAGACGGGTGCGATCACCAGCAACGATGCGCTGGCGATATCGATCAATGATTAGCTGTCTAGATAGTGTCACGGGTGTAAGGCCAAAGCTGCATAAACTTTTTGATTATACTTGAATATTGGGATATCTGGGCAACCCTCATGCTTAGACTTTATACAGTTATATGTTTAGCTATCAATCTCAGAGGAAGCGCGGCCAGGAAGCAATATAGGCCAGAAGCTGTTTAAACAACCGGCTTTCTCCGAAAAATTCACTACATCCGGAGTTAATTGGCATCAACTATTATAGTAAAATTCACTCACTAATCGCTGCAATTTTATAATTCCCAGAACCTTTCCTGCCGTTGGCATGGATAAATAGCGTATATCTACCTGTAGCTGGTAATCGGCTTTGGATACTAACTACATTTTGATTAGTAGCTCCTTTTAAAACCAGTTTATTTGGTGAAATCAGAGTAATTGCTGGTTTGCCTTCACTACTAATCATTCTAATTTTAATTTGCTGACCAGCCACACCCTGAAAAATATAAGCATTAAACGGCACTGCCGGATTATCACTACCCAATCGACCAGTGACTATACTGCCATCCAAAGGCAACCGCCGCGCTTTGATTTCTATATTGCGCGGTTTTGCTTTGGTGATCAGTCCAACTTGACCCTGGCGATAAGCAGTCAAAAAAGATTGAATTTGTTTGGTAGCAATAGCAAAACCAATTCCAATATTGCCTTCATTGCGAGTGTAAATAGCAGTATTTACGCCCACCTGTTCACCATCACTATTTAGCAACGGGCCACCTGAGTTACCGGGGTTAATAGCGGCATCAGTTTGAATCAGACCAAGATTGGTATCAACTCGACTCACAATGCCGGTGGTAAAAGTCCCTTGAAACTGACCAAAGGGGTTGCCGATCGCAAAAGCGCGTTGTCCGACTTCTACCGCTCTATTCGCCAATTTGACCGTGGGCAGATCGCTAGCTCCTTGCAACTGTACGAGGGCTAAGTCTAAATTGTCATTACCAACTCCTACCACTTTGCCAGTAAACTTGCGTCCGTCAGCCAAGGTCACTTGTACCGGATTGCCCTGAGCCGAAGCTATCACATGGGCGTTGGTTAACACTAAACCATCACTAGTCAAAATACTACCGCTGCCTACCGAGTTACTAGTACGAATCGAAACTACCCCAGGCCCAGATTGCTTATAAACGCGGATATTGGTTTTTTCATCATTATCTGAGGCGATCGCCGCCTGATGAAAAAGTAATGGAGAAGACAAGGCCAACCCCAACATCAGGGGAAAAGCAGCAAACCGACGAAAGGCAGTTGGTCTGAACATATCAAAGAAAAGAGAATGTGTAAGTTAAATTGTAATAATTTTTTTGGGTATGCAGAGAAAAGCACCAAGAAAATTAATCTTGGTGCTGCATAATTTACTGATTAGTACTGGTCTGGAAATTCTACTGGCTGGCCATTGACCACTGGGTCTACCGGTTCATACTCCACATAGGCGGTGGACTTAGCCGCTGGTTCGTCAGCCGAATCTTCGAGGCTAGATCGCCGAGGCTTTTTACGCGGTGCACTGGGCTTTTCTTCCCGACGAGGGCGAGGGTTAGCTTCCCAGTCACGATTTTCGGCTGGAGCCGACCAATCATCTTGAGGGCTTTCTACCCGGCGCGATCGATCATCACGGCTGCTAGTTGCCCGCTCTTCATAGCGGTCATAATTGTTACCGTATTCTGGCGCATAGTCACGCTGGCGCACATCGGGCATCGGTTCTTCCCGGTTATATCCACTGGGTAACATCCGGCCACCCCGGCGTTCGGGTTCTCGATAACCGTCATCGTAGCTGCTGGGTTGGAACTGACGATCAGATCGATCGGTTTCCCGTGGGCGACTGCGTTTTTGAGGGACATATTCTGGTTCGTCGTCTAAGCGGGCATTATAACCGCCCCGACGACCGGCAGATCTTTCTTCTTTGCCGCGCCCGCCGCCTTTGAGGCGCTTGTTTTCGGCGCGTACTTGTAAAAATTGCCACATGATTGTAATCAAGGCACCAATCATCAACATCTGTTGGAAGATCATGGCCGCACCCAGATCAAGGCTGAAGACCAGGATTAGTCCGCAGACAAAGCCAATACCGGCGTAGATATTGTCAGAGTCTTGGTATAGTTCGGGTTTGAACTTACTGGTGAAAAACAAGCCAATAGAGGCCATGATCAAGATCATGCCAAATATTACAACTGCCGGAGTGAACACGGTAATTTCCTCAGATGGGTGATAGGGCGGTGGGTGCCGCTGGAATGTTTAGGCGATCGCTAAAGTTCTAACTGCAATTCGATTCTTTCTAGTTTAGCATTCAGGATTGCTTGTGCTAGGCGGTCAATATATCAAGAAGACCGCTAAATTACTTAGCGGCCTTTATAAAAATATTTACGGGTGCCGTTAGGCTTCGGTAGTGGCCGCAACTCTAGCCGTAGAGCGCTGCTTCCGCCGACCAGAAGTTTCTTTTTCAGCTCCTTCCGGCTTTTGGAGCAAGACTACAATACTGGGGTTACTTTGGCGCAGTTCTTGGCGGACTAGGCGCTGAATGGCGCTTTCTAGCTCGATCTGTAGACCAGTCCAATCTACGTCTTTTTGGCCAGACTCAAAAGAGCGGGCAAACCTAGGCCAGCGATCGACCAAAGTAGATTCGACTCTCTTGACTACCAAGTTTTCTAGCAGCGAGATTTCGACCGCTGATACCACCCCGTTTAAGTGCATTTGCGGACGAGCTAAGATTTTACCTTCGCCGCTGATGGCCACAGCCACAGTGATAATGCCATCTTCCGCCAACTGTTGACGCTGTTTCAAGACGTTATCTTGCACAATGCCAGCATTATCTACGAGTTGAATTCCGGCTGTTACCTTGCCGCCTTTACTAATCGAGTCAGGACGTAGCTCAATTACATCACCGTTATCGATAATTACCATGTTGTCTTTCGGAATTCCCATGCTCTGAGCAGTTTCAGAATGTCTGATCAACATCCGGTGCTCACCGTGCACAGGGATAAAGTACTTAGGACGAGTCAAGCTCAGCATGAGCTTTTGGTCTTCTTGGCAGCCATGGCCAGAAACGTGCAGACCTTTATCGCGGCCATAGATAACATTGGCACCCTGGATCATCAGCTTATCGATCGTGTTTACCACGGCGATCGTGTTGCCAGGAATCGGGTTAGCCGAGAAAATTACCGTGTCACCCTGTTTGATTTTGACTTGACGGTATTCACCGTTGGCAATTCGGGTCATGGCGGCCATTGGCTCACCCTGAGAGCCAGTACAAAGGATGATTACTTTGTCTGCTGGCAAGTGATTGGCAGATTGCAGTGGTTCAAATACGTTGTCGGGGCAATTGATGTAGCCCAGGTTGCGGGCGTGAGCAATGACATTCAACATCGATCGACCAACTACGCAAACCTTCCGGTTGGTTTTTTGGGCGATCTCTAAAATCATGTTCACCCGATGTACCGAAGAAGCAAAGGTGGTGATTAGTACCCGACCTTTGGCAGCCATAATCGATCTTTCTAAACCGGGGTAAACTGCTCTCTCCGAAGGTGTGAACCCAGGTAGCTCGGAGTTAGTGGAATCACTAATTAGACAAAGCACGCCTTTTTCGCCATGTTCAGCTAGCTTGGCAAAATCGTAAGCTTCGCCGTCTACTGGGGTATGGTCAAACTTAAAGTCACCAGTATGAATCACTACGCCCACTGGAGTATGCAGAGCAACAGTGAAACTATCGGCGATCGAGTGAGTGTTGCGAATGAATTCAACTACAAAGTACTGACCAATTCTGACCATTTCCCGAGGCAGGACGGTTTTGATTTTGGTGCGATCGGCTACCCCAGCTTCTTCGAGCTTGCCTTGCAGCAGAGCCATTGCCAGCCTTGGGCCATAAATAATTGGAATATCGATTTGCTTCAGGTGATGAGAGATGCCGCCAATATGATCTTCGTGACCATGGGTGACAATCATCCCCTTAATTTTATGACGATTTTCTCGTAGATAAGTCATGTCGGGCAATACGATATTGACCCCATGCATCCCGTCCGAAGGAAAGGCTAGACCGGCATCTAACAATACTATTTCGTCTTGATATTCAAAAACACAGGTATTCTTACCAATTTCGTGCAAACCGCCCAAAGGAATCACCTTCAAGGGAGAAATGGTTTTATCGACCTTAGTGTTTACGGTTAATGGTTCCAGAGATTCGGAGCTGGAACTGGATCTTTTCTTAATTAAAATTGGTTGTGACAAGTTGATAGCTACCGAAACGAAGTAGCAGATAAACAATAATTTGCGCGAAGAGTAACGCGCCTAGAAACCATATGGAGGGTGCTTCAAGCTTTGCTGTAGCCGCAGGGCTATAGATGTAGTCATCAGTAACTTTTTCAAGCAGTTATATTCTGATAAAACAAGGTTGGTATGGGCTTCATGATTTAAAAAATCTTAACGTCTTTTAAAAATTACTAACGCCGTTCAAAATCGAAATCGCCCAGTAGAAATAACCAGCCCAGCTTCAGATTAACTGAGGGTATCTGTCTTATTTCGTACTGCTGCTGATGATATTTCTAACATATTCCAGCAAGCGGGTCAAGCGAACTATGGTTTATTGCAACAATCCTTGCTCTAGCAAGAGTTGACGCAGATCGGCAACTAAGTCTTCAGACATTGCCAACAGCGGTAAACGGTAGCCACCTACATTCCAGCCTAACAGATTCAAGGCTGCTTTGATCGGAATCGGGTTGGTAGCTGAAAATAAGCCTTTAAACAAAGGAATTAGTCGCAAATGAATAGCCAAGGCAGCGGCGTGATCTCCCTGCTGGAAGCTCTTGACCATTTGTTGAATGTCATTGCCCACCAGGTGACTGGCTACACTGACAATTCCGTCGCCACCAACTGCCAAAGTGGGCAGTGTAAGGGCATCGTCTCCCGAATAGATTTTAAAATCGGCAGGCGTATTCCGACGAATCTGACTGACTACTTCTAGATTACCCGCTGCTTCCTTAGTTGCAACAATGTTGTTAATTTGGGAAAGTTCGATCGAAGTTTCTACATCCATCATTTGCCCCGTGCGGCCAGGAATGTTGTAGAGCATCATGGGTAAGTCACAAGCTGCGGCGATCGCCTTAAAATGCGCCAATAGACCAGCTTGAGTGGGCTTGTTGTAGTAAGGCACTACCTGCAAACTGCCGTGGACACCTAACTTCGCGGCTTTAGCGGTGGCCTCGATCGCTTCCTTGGTAGAATTCGATCCAGTCCCAGCAATGATCTTAGTGGTACTACCCACAGCGGCCAAGATCACCCGAAACAGCTCATATTCTTCTTCCCAGGTAATCGTCGGCGATTCTCCGGTAGTACCACAAACCACAATGCCATCGGAGCCATTAGCAGCCAAATGCACCGCTAGTTTCTCAGCCTCGGCATAGTTCACATTCAAATCAGCATCTAGTGGGGTCACTAGGGCCGTAATTACTCGACCGAAATAGGTCACACAGAACTCCTTAAGTTACTTAGATCCAGGCTTGAGCCAATTTTTGGCCACCAACAACTCCGCAATCTGCACCGCGTTTAAAGCAGCACCCTTCCGAATTTGGTCGCCACAGAGCCATAGCTCCAGACCGTTCGCATGGGACAGATCAGTGCGAATGCGTCCGACTAAAACTGGATCTTGGCCCGAAGCATCGATCGGCATCGGAAAATAATTGGCCTCCCAATCTTCTACTAGCTTCACTCCGGGAGCTGTGGCTAAAATATCTCTGGCCTCTGCTACCGGAAACGGCTCGGTAAACTCCAAGTTAATGGCCTCAGAATGTGCCCGTAACACTGGTACCCGCACACAGGTAGCACTCACCCGCAAACCTGGCACCCCCAAAATTTTCCGAGTCTCATTCACCATCTTCATTTCCTCTTCGCAATAACCAGCCGCATTAATCGGCGTGTTGTGAGGAAACAAATTAAAGGCCAAAGGATAAGGGAAAATCTCTGGTTTCGGGGCTTTGCCATCCAAAATATCCTGAGTCTGGGTTAAAACTTCCTGCATTGCCCGTGCCCCCGCACCACTCGCCGATTGATACGTGGCTGCTATAATCCGCTGAATTGGTCTAATTTGATGCAAAGGATACACGGCCACCGCCATCAAAATGGTGGTGCAATTGGGGTTAGCAATAATCCCTTGGTGTTGCGCCGCCGCTTCAGGGTTGACCTCGGGCACCACTAAAGGCACCTCGGGCAACATCCGAAAAGCACTGGAGTTATCAATCACCACCGCGCCTGCTGCCACGGCATGGGGGGCATATTCTTTACTGATGCTGCCGCCCGCCGAAGCCAGCACAATATCTATGCCCTGAAAGCTCTCAGGTGTGACAGCTTCTACCGTCAACTCGCTGCCTTTAAACTTCAGCTTGGTTCCCGCCGATCGAGGGGAAGCCAATAATTTCAATTCGCTCATCGGAAAATTCCGACTTGCCAATAAAGTCAGCAGCTCTTCGCCTACTGCTCCAGTTGCCCCTAAAATCGCTACGCGGTAAGAACCAGACAATGCAAAATCCTCTTTATGCTGATGTGTTTCTGTTTACTATTTGCCAGATTTTAACATTTAGTGACATTGCTTCTGAAGCTGTAATGTGACAAATTAGATCTTTTGCTGGCTTGCCGATGCCAATCAAGTTTTAATGATGGGGTTTTGTGATAATATTTCATCCCGCTTGGGCATTTGCCAACCAGCTTGCGGCCACCGGCCTACCCCAACATCAGTCAACGTATTCTCGTAATTAGACCCTATGAAAGTCACCCAGGAAAATCTCCCCCATAGTCAAGTGGGCCTCGAAATCGAAGTTCCGGCTGCCGAAGTCAAGAGCTATTACGAAAAATCTATCCAGGATTTGGTGAAAAATGCCAATATTCCTGGCTTTCGCAAAGGCAAGGTGCCTCGCCAAATTATTTTGCAGCGCTTTGGAGTCGATCGAGTTAAAGCGATGGCCGCCGAAGACCTAATGCAAAAGACCATGCCTGCGGCAGTTAAACAAGAAGCAATTCCGGCGATCGGCAACTATCAAATCACCTCTAACTTCGATGAAATAGTCGATAACTTCAGCACCGACAAGCCCTTGGTGTTTAAGGGCAGCGTAGATGTCATGCCCGAAGTCAAGGTTGGCGATTATACTAAACCTGCGGTCACTGCCGAAGAAACCAAAGTTGCCGAAAATGCCGTGGCCGATTTCTTACTCGAACGCCAAAAGGAAAAAGCAACCTTGGTGCCAGTCGAGGGTCGCGGTGCCCAAATAGATGACATAGCCGTAGTAGATTACAGCGCCAAGCGTCTAGATGGCGAAGATGTAGAAGGTGCCACCGCTACCGATGCCGAGTTTGAAATGTCTCATGGTAAGTTCATCGCCGATTTAGTAGACGGCATGGTGGGCATGAAAGTTGACGAAACCAAAGAAATTTTGGTGCGGTTTCCTGCCGATTACGCTCGTCAAGACTTGGCCGATGCTCAAATCAACTTTACAGTAACTGTCAAAGGCTTAAAGATTCCTGAGCTACCCGCTTTAGATGATGATTTTGCGAAAGAGATTAGCAAAGAAGAGACTATGGAAGCTCTCCAAGCCATGCTGATTGACAACTTCACCAAAGAAGCTGCCGACAAAACCCAAGCCAGCATTGATGCAGCATTGGCCGATTCTGTCATTGCAATTACTGAGCTAGACCCCCCAGAGAGCCTGATCGAACAAGAAGTAATCAGCATTCTAGAAACCATGGCCAACCAATTTAGCCAATATGGGATGGATGTGAGCAAGCTTTTCACTAAGGAATCTATTCCTAAAATGAAAGAAAACTGCCGCCCTGATGCCCTAAAAAATCTGAAGAGATCTTTGGGAATTGCCAAAATTGCCGAGCTAGAAAAAATCACTGTTGAAACCAGTGAAGTCCAAGCCCGGGCCCTCATTATTCGCCAGCAGTTAGAGGGTAAGGCCGATGAGGATCGCCTCAAAGCCTTTGTGGAAAGCGACTTGATCAATGAAAAAGTCATGAAGTTCTTACGAGATCGCGCCGTTGTAACGCTGGTACCAGTCGGCTCTTTAGCAAAACAAGCAGAAGACTTAGAGATCGATCCAGATGGAACTATCGAAACCACCGCCACCACGGTTGCTGAATAGATTGGTAGTATGCTGTAATTGACCTGTGTTCAATCAACTTTGTTGGTGAATGCGGTCAACCGGCTTTTCGGATCTCTACCCGCCCAAGTTTGCGTGGTTAAGGTATAACGGTAAAGAACGTCTTTGTTTTCTCTATAAAAGTCGCCCAATGTTTACATCCCAAACCCCTAATTACCCTGACAGCACACGCTCAACTCCAGATGTCTACTTCGGTAATATGGTAGTGCCGATGGTCTTAGAACAGTCTGGCACCGGGGAACGCGCCTTTGACCTATACTCCCGGCTGCTGCGAGAACGCATCATCTTTTTGGGCGACCAGGTAAATGATGATATGGCTGATTCATTAATTGCCCAGATGTTGTTTTTGGAAGCTGAAGATCCAGAAAAAGATATTCAGCTTTATATCAATTCTCCTGGTGGCTCAGTAACGGCAGGCATGGGAATTTATGACACAATGCAACAAGTTAGGCCAGATGTGGTCACTATTTGTTATGGTTTAGCTGCCAGCATGGGAGCTTTTTTACTTGCGGCTGGTGCCAAAGGCAAAAGAATGTCTCTACCTAGCTCCCGAATTATGATTCACCAGCCGCTAGGTGGTGCTCAGGGTCAGGCGATCG
Organism: Synechococcales cyanobacterium bin59.metabat.ball.084; assembly: GCA_013297675.1. GTDB lineage: Bacteria > Cyanobacteriota > Cyanobacteriia > Cyanobacteriales > Chamaesiphonaceae > JAAFHZ01. Next base: position 23,027 of record JAAFHZ010000052.1, read on the forward strand.
ATATTGCCATTCAAGCCCAAGAAATTCTTTATCACAAGGATAATCTCAATAGCATTCTGGCCAAAAATACTGGTCAACCGCTCGAAAAAATCGCAGCCGATACGGAGAGAGATCGATACATGTCTGCCGCTGAATCGGTAGAGTACGGATTGATCGATCGTGTAATTACAAAAATGCCCGCTAGTTAAGCTTTGGTTTGCTTTCAGTTACTCTACCTAATTTGCCACCCGAGATAATGTTATGCCTAATAATAAATCCGCATTCGATGCACATCTCAAATGTTCCTTCTGTGGCAAATCTCAGGAGAAAGTGCGGAAACTGATTGCTGGGCCAGGAGTATACATTTGTGATGAATGCGTAGAGCTATGTAACGAGATCTTGGATGAGGAGCTAATGGAAACCGGTATGGCTCCGGCTCCTAACCGCCAAGAACCTCGTAAAAAGAAAGAAACTCAGCCTTTAGTGCTCAGTCAAATACCTAAGCCTATAGAGTTAAAGCAGTATTTAGATGATCATGTAATTGGCCAAGACGATGCTAAAAAAGTTTTATCAGTGTCGGTTTATAATCACTATAAACGTCTGAGCTATGCCCAAACAAAAAGCGCTGAAAGCAACAACCCCAAAAGTAAAGTAGATCCGACGATCGAACTACAAAAATCCAACATTTTATTGGTCGGCCCCACAGGTTGTGGCAAAACTATGTTGGCTCAAACCCTCGCCAAAGTTTTACAAGTTCCTTTTGCCGTCGCTGATGCCACTACGTTAACTGAAGCTGGCTATGTAGGTGAAGATGTAGAAAACATTTTGCTGCGGCTGTTACAAGTAGCCGACATGGATGTAGAAGAAGCCCAACGCGGCATTATTTACATTGATGAAATAGATAAAATTGCCCGCAAAAGTGAAAATCCTTCGATCACCCGCGATGTTTCCGGGGAAGGTGTACAGCAGGCGCTACTAAAAATGCTGGAAGGGACAATCGCCAATGTGCCACCACAAGGTGGTCGCAAGCATCCCTATCAAGACTGTATTCAGATCGATACCAGCAATATCATGTTTATTTGCGGTGGCGCGTTTGTAGGATTGGAAAAAATTGTTGAACAGCGCCTCGGCAAAAAATCTATGGGCTTTATTCAGCCCGATGAAAAAGGTTTCTCCAGAGAACAGCGCAATGCCAATTTGTTAAAGCAAGCTGAACCAGAAGATTTAGTCAAGTTCGGCCTCATTCCAGAATTTATTGGTCGGGTGCCAGTGACAACAATTTTAGAGCCGTTAGATGAAGATGCTTTATTCGCTATTTTGACCGAGCCACGCAATGCCTTAGTACGCCAATATGAACAGTTAATGAAAATGGACAATGTAAATCTGGACTTTAAGCCAGATGCCATTAGAGCGATCGCCCGCGAAGCCTATCGACGCAAAACCGGTGCCCGTGCTCTCCGAGGAATTGTAGAAGAACTGATGCTAGACATGATGTACGAGTTGCCCTCCCGCAAAGATGTGACCCGCTGTACGATTACGGCTGAGATGGTCGAGAAGCGATCGACAGCCGAGCTACTCACCTTACCAGTGCGCAAACCTGAATCAGCTTAACCATTAATATCTTTTTCTCTGAAGAACATGGATTTTTTTGGCTCTGAGTAAAGTTTTCACCCGTAAATTTCATCTGTATTCTTATGGCGGGAAGGGAGTAAAATTTTAGACTAAGCGTTGAATTTAACCTGATACATCTGAAATAATTCTCCTTTTTTGGTGCTGATCACCTTGCCCCCGGCATCTTTCACCATCTTAGTAAACTGTGTCAGCGGCGAAAGATAGACTTCGGCTCCTAAGTACATTTCCAAAATTGCCCAATTTTCAGCCATTTCGGTATCTGGATCGATCGCATCAAAGATAAATAATCCATCGGGTTTCAAGACTTTTTTAACCGAGGAAATCACCAGTTCCCAATAGGCCGGTGGATAGTAGCAGCTAAAACCAGTAGCAATCACTCGATCGAACATCTGCGCTTCATAATCTAACTGATGGGCAGATCCCTGTTTGACTCCTTTGAAAAGCTTAGAATTAAGCTGGGGTGCCCGGGAATTCAAGGCATCTTTGGCGAGGATACAGATTTCTTGGCCGTAGAAATAGGTCTGCCATGTACACCAGTCATAAATCAGAAAGCTCACCCCACAGCCGATATCTAGGCAGCGCTGGTTTTTTTGGAATTTGGCGATTTCCCAGAAGGGTGAGGTAATTTTTTTGCTCAGTTCGCGGCTGACCCATTGCCGAAACAGAGGCATAGCTTCGACTTCTGGCGGCAAAGCTAAGGCTTCTTGTTTAAACTCTCGATCGAATCTTTGTTTTACTCGATCAATGTGACTAGACCAATCTTGGGGGGTAGTGGGCAGAGTATACATGGGTTCTTCGTGCTTGATATAAATATAGCTTACGATAGATATCTGGGAATCTGGGCTGTACCATAACATCTTGCAACGATTTTGCATCTATGATGATTCGATGCTCTATCCAGAAATCTGTAGATGTCCAAGTCATAATCGATCACAGAAAATAACTCGAACTGGATAATACCAAATCATGCCATACAGTAGTTTTACCCTAGATGATGTTGAAGAAAAGTTCGGCCTGGATTTTCAAGCTAGCTCTTTCATCCCTGAGCTGAGAAATTGCTGGCAATCCTAAATTGGATGGTTAGCCAATCGAACACCAAAAATGTCGAACATGGAATAATGACAAATGATGGTTAGACACCCAAAATAATCATCATCAAAAACACCCACATGAATAAATATCGTAGGGGCGGGTTCATCCACAAACATTTTGAAAAAATACCATTTCCAAATAAAAACCCGCCCTTCATTGAATCCACAGTGTTCAATAGTTCAATGAATTCGATCGATTATTAAATTTACAACATTCGATAAATCAATAAACCCGATCGATTATTGGTTCCAGAAAAATCATCGGCAACGGCATTGATGGCGGTACCTCTGGGGATCGGATTTTGGGCGATCGATTTCGGTGGGGGTGGGCGGGTTTTTATTTTTTTATGGAGGTTTCCCGATCGTTAGTGGATAAACCCGCCCCTACGGTTGATGGGCTTTATGGGCTGCGGCGGCTGGACGATGACCGGCTGGGGGCTGATGGTCTGCCTCCTGTGGACGGGCGGCTGCTCGGGCGAGAATCGCGGGAGTCAGAGCGGCGCTGCTGTTGACCTCTGGGGGGACGACCTTGATTACGCCGATCGGGTTCGGGGGCTTCGTTGGGGTCTGGTTCAAAGCCCTTGATGATTTCTTGGGGTAGGGTTCTTTGAATGAGACGCTCGATCGCCTTCAGTAACCTAACTTCTTCTTCGCAGACTAAGGACATGGCACCACCGCTAGAACCAGCGCGTCCAGTGCGCCCAATGCGGTGAACGTAATCTTCGGGCACATCAGGAAGTTCAAAGTTGACCACTTGGGGCAAGTCATTAATATCAATGCCTCGGGCAGCAATATCGGTGGCTACTAAAACCTGGACTCCGCCTTCTTTGAACTTAGCCAGGGTCTTGGTGCGCACTGACTGGCTTTTGTTGCCATGGATCGCGAGAGCGGATATTTCGTTTTGCAGTAGGTGCTTGGCTAATCGATCGGCTCCGTGCTTGGTACGGGTAAAAACCAAAACCTGATACCAATTGTGCTGCTGAATTAAGTGAGTCAACAATGCCGATTTTTGAGTCCGGGCAACTCGATAAACCTGTTGTTCGATCAATTCGGCGCTAGTGTTACGACGAGCTACCTCTACTACAGCGGGGTTATTTAACAGCGTGGCAGCCAAGGACTTGATCTCGTTGGAAAAAGTCGCCGAGAACAATAAATTTTGGCGTTGCTTGGGCAACAGAGCTAAGATGCGCCGAATATCTCGGATAAAGCCCATATCTAACATTCGATCGGCTTCGTCTAAGACCAAAATCTCAATGTGAGAGAGATCCACGGTGCGCTGCTGAACGTGATCTAACAGCCGACCAGGGGTAGCCACCAAAATATCCACCCGGCTTTTCAGCCGACGGATTTGGGGAGTGATATTCACACCGCCAAAAATGGTCATGGAATTGAGATTGACGTACTTACCATACTCTTGCACGCTGTCTTCTACCTGAGCGGCGAGTTCCCGAGTGGGAGTCAAAATCAGGGCACGAATTGGCCAGCGGTTCACGGCTGCCTTATGAGGCGCGACGGTAGTAGAAAGGCGCTGCAAAATGGGCAAGGTAAAGCCCGCTGTTTTGCCGGTGCCAGTTTGGGCTGCGCCGAGCAAATCACCGCCCGCTAAAATTACTGGAATAGCCTGTAGTTGAATGGGGGTAGGCTCAGTGTATCCTTTGGCAGCAACTGCCTGGACGATTTCAGCCGACAAACCAAGATTGGAAAAAGACATGTAACTCCGCAAACAGTACCGATCGACCGCCGTGAACCTTTTTCCCAACTGCATCGAACCATTAAATATCTCACGCGCTGGGCGGAATGGCAACTAGCTGGCTGTGCTGCCGTTAACCAATGTTAGAATTTTGGCATCGCTTTTCTCTGATGCTATGTCTAACTCTGTTTTGAATTCTTTGCTGTCGATCGGTCAACAAACCCGCACTAGTGCACGTCAATTGGCTGTTTTGAGCACAGCAGAACGCGATCGGGCGATCGAGTGCATTGCTCAGGCACTGGAGAAGGATCAGGAGGCGATTTTGGCGGCTAATCAAGCCGATTGTCTGGCGGCAGATATTGCGCCTGCTTTGTTCGCGCGGCTGAAGCTCGATGCCGATAAGCTAACAGCGGGGATTGCTGGGGTACGAGATGTGGCGAAGTTGGCCGATCCGATCGGCCAGATGCAGATTAAACGGGAATTGGATACTGATTTGATTTTGGAGCGGGTAAGCTGCCCGGTAGGGGTCTTGGGGGTGATCTTTGAGGCGCGTCCTGATGCGGTGATTCAGATTGTGAGTTTGGCGATTAAGTCTGGAAATGGGGTGATTTTGAAGGGTGGTCAAGAGGCGCTGCAATCTTGTACTCAGTTGGTGAAAACTATCAAAGAAGGTCTGAAGAACAGCGCGGTATCACCAGAGGTGGTGCAGTTGTTGACTACTCGGGAAGAAATTCGATCGCTGTTGGAACTAGATAAATATGTAGATCTGATTATTCCTCGGGGTTCTAATAGCTTTGTGCGCTATGTGCAAGAAAATACCAAGATTCCGGTTCTGGGACATGCCGAGGGGATTTGTCATTTGTATGTCGATCGGCAGGCAGACATCAAATCGGCGATCGAGATTTGTGTAGATGCCAAAGTCCAGTATCCAGCAGCTTGTAATGCAGTAGAAACTATCTTAGTGCATCAAGATAGTGCGGCGGAATTTCTGCCTTCAGCAGTGACCACGTTGCAGTCGGCGGGAGTGGTGGTAAAGCTAGATCAGGCCAGTCATCAGATTTTAGGTGATGCCAAGATTACTCTGGCGACTGAGGCCGATTGGGATACTGAATATAGTGATTTGATTGTGTCGATCGGGCTTGTCGCTAGTTTGGAGGAGGCGATCGAGCATATTAATACCCATGGTTCACGCCACACTGAGGGCATTTTGACTAGCGATCCCAAAGCTGCTGAAGTCTTTATGGCCGATGTGGATGCGGCGGGTGTTTTCCACAATTGTTCACTGCGCTTTGCCGATGGTTTTCGCTATGGCTTTGGGGCAGAGGTGGGTATCAGCACCCAAAAAATGCCACCCCGTGGCCCTGTTGGTTTAGAGGGATTGGTGACTTACAAATATCGTCTGCATGGTCAGGGACAAGTGGTGGCGACTTATGCAGGTAAAGCCCCAAAATCTTTTATCCATGCCGATCTATCTCAATAGCTACACAGCAGTAAAATTGGATTCCTGGAAAAATTTGCTGATAACTCCCCATGCTTAAAACCATTGCCCTGCTGGGTATTGCCAATATTTTTATGACCTTCGCCTGGTATGGGCACCTCAAAAACTTTAAGTCAGCGCCTCTATGGTTGGTGATTTTGGTGAGTTGGTCGATCGCCCTGATTGAATACTGTTTCCAGGTGCCTGCTAACCGCATCGGGGCGCAGTTTATGAGCTTGGCGCAGCTCAAAGTATTGCAAGAGATTTTGGCGATGATTGTGTTTGCTGGCTTTAGCGTTTGGTATATGCAAATTCCGATTACTCGTAACTATATTTTTGCCAGTATGTTGTTGGCTGGGGCGGCCTATTTGATTTTCAGTGAACAGCCGCAGAAATGATCGGTTTTGGGGAATATTTTGGGGGCGATGACACTGGGTCTATGATTGCCTGGTGGAACAGGAGGGCTTTTATTTGATTTTTTTTACTAAGTATGGAATTTTGGATAAACCCGCCCCTACGGCTCATCATTATTTTCATCGTCTTCTGTTTGCTGGTATCGACCTAACCTGCATTATTCATGAAGGGTGAATCATGTTGAGATTGGCATCAATTTTTAGCAGACGATCGCCAATTTCATTCTTTTTCGGATTTTTCGCTCGAAAAGAGGGCAAAAAAGCCTGAAATACCC
>JAAFHZ010000053.1 GCA_013297675.1 Synechococcales cyanobacterium bin59.metabat.ball.084
CGCTAGAGATAGTTTCGATCTTCATGTGAGCTGAGTCGCCAAGCCGGACGATCGCGCCTTTGCCGAAGGATTTTTCGATTTGGTTTAAAACCAGGTTCAGTGCTTTATCGCGATCGGTATTAGTCGTGGTTGCCATGGATTCCTCGATATCGGAAGTTTAATCTGAAAATAAATGCTCTGTAAACAAACTGGTTGGCAGCGGGCAAGAGATCTTGGAGATAGTCTTCTGTAGGTAGAAAAACTGATTTGCTGCGGGCTGCTAAGTACATGGGTATTATCTTAGCAGGGTTTTCTTAAATCCGATGGATTTCTTTGGGATTTTTACATATTGGTTGGAAAATCGCTTAGGATCTGGATTTTGGTGTGAGCTGGCACCGGCAGATGCTAAGTCGTGGGGAGAAATTCACTTCAGCTCAGACCCTAAATAGTTTGAATCCACTCTTTGACCTCATACTCTGTCCAAATCTGCTGTTGCCAGTAGGGATCGTTTTCTACCAAGGTTTTGACAGCTTCGATGCTGGGGGCTTCGTAAATGGCAAAGATCTTGGTGAGATCTTGAGTTGGCCCGATCGCGACTAAGATGCCATCCTGTTTTTGTTTTTGCAGGCCATCCAGATGGGCTTGGCGGTGGGGAGCGCGTTTTTCTAATACGTCTGGGCAGTAGCTGCCCCACATCACATACTTGGTCATGATTAAAAAGTTCTAGTAATTTTCAGTCAGGATTCATGATATCGAATAATGGTACGCAAGTACGAAAGGTCTGCTTGCGCCTTCAGCCAGCGGCTCTATCATCCTGATCGACCCGTCATCGTCTTCGATGGCGCAATGGGCAGCAACCTGCAACTGCAAAACCTTACTGCCGCAGACTTTGGTGGCGAGAAATACGAAGGTTGCAACGAATACCTAGTCCATACCGAAGCAGTCACCACCGTTCACCGGGCTTTTTTTGTTGCCGGAGCCGACGTAATCGAAACCGATGTGTTATTTATTGATTCTGTAAGGATTGCAGGAATTCAACCAAGCCTTTAAATGATGGGCATCGATCGGCACAGATTTCCAAATCAAGCATCTCTGCCAGTTCAACGTTCATGTTGGTGCTATAGCGAGGCTTTCGATTTTCCCCTTTGGACAGTTCTATCAATTTTTCCTTGGGTTGACTGATTAAATGAGGGTTGGCTTTGGCATTCCCTTTGCCCTGCCCAATATGATGTACTACTTCTTGATCAGACCAAAACCAAGCTTCTATTTCTTCAATTGGAATGCAAATACATTTGTTGGTTATGTCCGATGAGTTAGCTTCCAATGTTTTTCGGAGCTTTCCTTCGTCATTGAGAGAGTCATTTTCTGGGTTGCGATCTAAGTCATGAACAATGATAAAAGCATTGCAGCCTGCTTTAGAAAGCGTTGTAAGATTTGCAGCTAATTTTCTTCTCAATTTGCTACAACCACCAGATGACCATTTTTTTGTTTTGGTTTGTTTTCCGAGTACACGATGCACAATTTTTCGGATGGTGTCGCAATCCGTATCATCTTCAGCAATTAGCGCAATAACACAATCACTCATCGAGAATCCCACTGTAAAGCCATTCCCCTAAATCACCTTCTTCATTAAGATATTCGACAACCCTGTGAATTTCATCTTCACCTAGTTTTCGTACAAAAGTTTGACCATTATTTCGATATACGAGATTAATTCTATCCGGCTTAGTCCAAGAGACTACTTGTGGTGAATGGGTAGAAATAATCAAGTTTTCATCACCAAAGGTATATGAATCGATCTCATTCAATAATTTCGACAGCATTCCAGGGTGGATTTGTATTTCAGGCTCTTCAATGATGTTGGTAGTAGTAGGTTTTGATGCAACTATTCCTATTAGAATTGATATGATACGAAGCGTTCCGTTAGAAAGAAATCCAATATTAACATCGTCTAAAAATACTGATGATACATATTCTTTTGAATCCTCTAGATGATATCCACTTAGAACGAATTTTTTTACGGATATTTTCTTGGCAAGTTCAATTCTTTGAAAAATGCTCTCAATTTCACTTAACTTACCTTGCCTCTCAAGATTGAGTAATTTAAGAGATAGCCCATCTGCTAAGCAATTCCCTTCATCGGTAATACCATCATAAGTTCTCAGTAGAGATGACTGACGATCAAATACTTGATCTGCTGGAATATTACCAATTAGATGAATACCCTGAAGTACTTGAGAAATCCACTCCATTTCAACTGGTGCTGATACATTTTTCGTCGGAAAAAAAACCGGCCTAAATGAGCTGGTTCTTCCAATTATAATTGGATCAGTTTCTCTCCCGAAGGTCGTTAAGCCAGCTTCGGTAGACCATATTAACTCTTGCTTATCATCAATATATTTGCAGCAATCATTCCATGAAAAATCCTTGTTTTCAGAAGATTCAGAATCATTGGTGATCGGAATAAGAAGCTCATAATGATACATGAGCTGACGATTATCTGGAGTCAAAACCTCAATTTCTAATATTTTGGGGATACTGCTGGCATTATTTTGTCGAATTTGACTAAACTTGATGCTTTTTCTCCCCAGAGCACAGGATGAAATTGCTTCAAAACCTTCCAGGATAGCTGACTTCCCAGCACCATTGCGACCGACTAATACTGCTACCCGATCGCTTAAAGACACAGAAATCTTACCACCCAAAACATCCCAACCATCTAGGGTGAAAGACAAGAGACGAGGTTGATTTTCATTAGACAAAATACAGTCTTCCTTTTTCTATGCTGACTGACTACCTCGATCTTACCTGAATTTCAGGAAGCGACGGAATCAAAAACCATGCCAAGCCTTAGTCCACGGTAAACTCAATCGCTAAATCTTGACCCCGCTTCAGATTGCCATCATCTGCTCTAGATGAGGATTCCAAGCCAAAACCAGAAAGGTGACAGCAGCCGCCGAAGATGTCAGAATATGGAGGATTACGATCCTTTATATATGTTGCTGACATTCAAATGAAGCAAAAAATCTCTAACAGTCCATTTTTCGATCGGCTCTATCATCCCGATCGACCCGTCATCGTCTTCGATGGCGCAATGGGTAGCAACCTGCAACTGCAAAACCTCACCGCCGCAGACTTTGGTGGCGAAAAATACGAAGGTTGCAACGAATACCTTGTTCACACCAAACCCGAAGCTGTTACCACCGTTCACCGGGCTTTTTTGGCTGCCGGAGCCGACGTGATCGAAACCGATACTTTCGGTGGTACCTCCTTGACCTTGGCTGAGTATGACCTGGGTGATAGAGCCTACGAACTCAACAAGTTGGCAGCAGAACTAGCCAAAAAAGTTACTGCCGAATTTACTACTCCCGAGAAACCACGCTTCGTCGCTGGTTCGATCGGTCCTGGCACCAAACTACCTTCGATCGGCCATATCGATTACGACACATTAGAAACGGCGTATGCCGAACAGGCTAGGGGCCTGTTGGACGGCGGAGTTGATCTCTTTTTAGTCGAAACTTGTATGGACGTGCTGCAAATTAAAGCAGCTTTGAACGGCATCGAAACTGTCTTTGCCGAAGTCAACCGGCGAATTCCTTTGATGGTTTCGGCCACTTTTGAAGAAATGGGCACCATGCTGGCTGGTTCCGATATCAGCGCCTTGGTGACAACTCTAGAGCCTTACTCGATCGATATCCTGGGTCTTAACTGTGCCACTGGTCCCGATCTGATGTCGCCCCACATTAAGTACTTATGTGATACCTCGCCCTTTGTGGTTTCTTGCGTACCCAATGCTGGTTTGCCAGAAAATATTGATGGCCATGCTCACTATAAACTCACGCCGATCGAACTCAAAATCGCAGTCATGCGCTTTGTGGAAGATTGGGGCGTGCAGGTGATTGGTGGTTGTTGCGGTACTAGTCCGGCTCATATTCAGCAGCTAGCTGAAATTGCCCAAGCAGTCCAACCCAAAAAACGGGAACCGGCCTATGAGCCTTCCGCATCTTCGTTGATGACTTCCCAGAGTTATTTTCAAGAAAACTCTTTCTTGATCGTGGGCGAAAGATTGAACGCCAGCGGTTCCAAGAAATGTCGGGATCTACTGAATGCTGAAGACTGGGATGGCTTGGTTTCCTTGGCGCGCGCCCAGGTAAAAGAAGGAGCGCAGGTGCTGGATGTAAACGTAGACTATGTGGGTCGCGATGGCGTGCGGGATATGCGCGAAGTGGTTTCGCGGGTAGTCAACAGCGTCAACTTACCTTTAATGCTCGATTCTACCGAGTGGGAAAAAATGGAAGCTGGCCTGAAAGTGGCTGGCGGCAAATGCTTGATCAACTCCACCAACTTTGAAGATGGCGATGAGCGTTTCTTTAAAGTGCTGTCCCTCGCCAAAAAATACGGCGGCGGGGTGGTGATTGGGACGATCGATGAAGATGGGATGGCCCGCACAGCCGAGAAGAAGTTCGAGATTGCCCAACGGGCTTATCGAGCGGCAGTGGAATATGGCATCTCGCCTCAAGAAATCTTCTTTGATACCTTGGTGTTACCAATCTCTACCGGCATTGAAGAAGACCGAGCCAATGCCCGAGAAACTATTAAGGCGACTAAGACCATCCGGGAGAATCTGCCGGGATGTCACATCATTTTGGGAGTTTCCAACGTTTCCTTTGGTTTGAACCCAGCTTCACGCCAGGTGCTGAACTCGGTGTTTCTCCACGAAGCTATGGGTGCAGGTATGGATGCGGCGATCGTCAGTGCCAATAAAATCTTGCCGATGGCTAAGATTTCTGCTGAACATCAAAAAGTTTGCCAAGATTTAATCTTCGATCGGCGAGAATTCCAAGACACCATCTGCACCTACGATCCACTGGGCGCTTTGACCACCATGTTTGCGGGGGTCAGCACCAAAAAAGACAAGGTAGTAGATGATAACCTGCCGATCAATGAAAAGCTCAAAAACCACATCATTGATGGTGAGCGCTTGGGCTTAGAAGACAACCTGAAAAAAGCGATGGTTGATCATCCACCTCTGACTATTATTAATAGCTTCTTGCTGGATGGCATGAAGGTGGTGGGCGAACTGTTTGGCTCTGGCCAAATGCAGCTTCCTTTTGTGTTGCAATCTGCCGAAACCATGAAAGCGGCGGTGGCTTTCCTAGAGCCGCACATGGAGAAATCCGACAGCGGTAATAACGGCAAGGGCACTTTCCTGATTGCCACCGTGAAAGGTGATGTTCATGACATCGGCAAAAACTTAGTAGATATTATCCTCTCTAACAACGGCTATCAGGTGCTAAATATTGGCATCAAGCAGCCGGTGGAAAATATCTTGGAAGCCTACAAAAAGCAGCCAGTAGACTGTATCGCCATGAGCGGCCTATTGGTGAAATCTACGGCTTTTATGAAAGAAAACCTCGAAGTCTTCAACAAAAACGGCATTACCGTGCCGGTAATTTTGGGCGGAGCGGCTCTCACCCCCAAGTTTGTCTATGACGACTGCCAAAAGGTCTATAAAGGCAAAGTGATCTATGGCAAAGATGCCTTTGCTGACTTGAACTTTATGGATCAGCTCATGCCTGCTAAGGCACAGCAGCAGTGGAGTGATGATGAAGGATTCACTGGCGAATTTGCTCAGTACAATCCGAAGCTAGACAAAGTAATCGATAGTCAGCCTAAACCCGAAAAGGTATCAGATGAGCCGGTGGTGATCGACACCAAACGCTCTGAAGATGTGGAGCTAGATCTACCTCGGCCTACGCCGCCTTTCTGGGGCACCAAGATCTTGCAGCCTGCGGATATTCCGATCGAAGAATTATTCTGGCACCTAGATCTCCAAGCCCTCATCGTTGGCCAATGGCAGTTCCGCAAACCCCAAGATCAAACCAAGGAAGACTACGAAGCTTTCAAAGCCGAAAAAGTCTATCCGATCTTAGAGAGCTGGAAAGCTAAGCTGCAAGCTGAAGAGTGGCTGCATCCCCAGCTCGTCTACGGCTACTTCCCCTGCGTCGCCGAAGGCAATAGCCTCCATGTCTATGATCCAGCCGTAATCGAGCAGGGGCTAACCCCGCAGACTGCCCAACCAGCAGTCACCTGGGAATTCCCCCGCCAGCGCTCTTTGCGGAGACTGTGCATCGCTGATTTCTTCCGCCCGATCGCCGAAAATCAGTTCGATGTCTTCCCGCTCCAGGCAGTCACCATGGGCGAAATCGCCACAACCAAAGCTAAGGTGCTGTTCGATGGCAACAATTACACCGAATATCTCTACTTCCACGGGATGGCGGTGCAGATGGCCGAAGCTTTGGCCGAATGGGGTCATGCCCGCGTGCGCCGAGAGCTGGGCTATGGCGATCTAGAGCCAGACAACATCCGCGACATGCTGGCACAGCGTTACCAAGGTTCTCGCTATAGCTTTGGCTACCCAGCTTGCCCCAACGTGATGGATCAGGTGCCGCAGCTCAATCTGCTACAGGTAGAGCGCATTGGCATGTCGATCGATGAAAGCGAACAGCTCTACCCTGAGCAATCTACCACGGCGTTAATGGTCTATCACCCCAAAGCTAAGTACTTCAGCGCGTAGATTACAGATATCATCCTCCATTTGTTGGAGGATTTTTTTATTAGTGGGGAACTTTCGCAGATGGACTACGGTCGATGGGGAGAAGTGATTCATCGTTGTTCGATTTGTGTCAGTTATTAAACTGATCTGTACGAGCAATACCTAAGATTCATAATGTCATTGGCATTTAGTTTGATCTATCTAGTCTAAATGTTGCATTATCAAAATTAGGTGTATATCATCAATAAAAACAAGAAAATGCTGAATCAAATCGCAGCTCTCCTAGCTCAGAATTGATCATAACTTTTTAGAACAAGCAGTCTTATGTTAATCAAAAAGATTCTCAGGCATCTTCTTCTGCAAGGGTTTAACAGCTTTTACTTTGTTTTTTCAAGTTGAGATTCTGAAGCAATCTAAAACTTCTTTCAGAAGTTTCAGGAATACCAAAATCCAGCTTGTAGTTTAAAATTATGCACAGAGAGAACTCAAACACAGTGTTGCTCTTCAGTGTTAGTCAAGTCAATTAGATTGGGGTTTAACACCATGTCATTACGCAATCTATCCTGTGGCTTATTCGCTTTGGTTTCTCTGGCTGGTGCTCCTGCCTTTGCTCAAAACACCGCTATTACGATCAACAACGATCAAAATACGGTGATTACCGGCAACGGCAATAGCGCCCAAAACAACAGTAACCAGTCGGTTCGGGATTCTAGAGGAAGTAGAAGCACCGGCGACACAGGTGTATCGGTCAACAACAAACAAACCTGCGATATTCTTGGCAACAACAACAGTTGCATTAACAACAGTACGCAGTCTGTTGACCTTCGGCGCGGTCGCAATCGCTAAAACGCCATCAAATATAGCTCAGCCCAAGTAAATTAACCTCACTCTTTTGGAGAAAATCATGTCTTTAGGCAAAATTTCGATCGCATTGGCTTCGGTAGTAGTTTTAGCTGCCGCTCCAGCATTTGCTCAAGATACGGCAATTATTCAAGACAACGTTCAAACTAACACTGTCACTGGCAACCGTAACAACACTAGAAACACTAGCAACCAAGCTGCTGGTACTGAACAACGTGGTCGCACTGGCGATGTGGGTGTTTCTCAGAAAAACGATCAGTTGAACGATGTTTTAGGCAACAGAAATAGAACTGATAACGTAAATAACCAAGCTGCTGGCAGTGCCCAACGTGTGCCCCTCCGCCGCTAGAAAGATTTTGGCGATTTAAACAATTTTAAATCGCCATTTCGATTTTTCAATATTTCAAATCAAACATCATCTCAACTTCATCTCTAGGAGAAAAACTATGTCTTTACGTAAGGTTTCGATGGCATTGGCTTCCGTAGTAGTTCTGTCTGCTGCTCCTGCATTCGCTCAAGATGCTGCAATTATTCAAGACAACGTTCAAACTAACACTGTTACTGGCAACCGTAACACTACCAGAAACACTAGCAACCAAGCTGCTGGTGTTACACAACGCGGACGCACTGGTGATACTGGTGTTTCTCAGAAGAACGATCAGTTGAACGATGTTTTGGGTAACAGAAACAGAACTGATAACGTCAACGACCAAGCCGCTGGCAGTGCCCAACGTGCTCCTCTCCGCCGTTAGATCTATTTAGGCGCTTTCGTCAAAATAGATTAGAATTTTGGGGGTTACAACCGAATACTGTTGTAACCCCCATACATCTTAGGAGGGTGATTATGTTTCAGAAGAAAATATTGATAATTAGCACATCAATTGCAGTCGCATTGACAGTTGCTGATCAAGCCAGTGCCGATGTAACAATCATCCATAATGCTGATGGTGGTACTCAGGTGCAAGCTGGCAAAGTGAAAATATCTACTGGTGCTAATGGTGGTTCTCAACTAGAAACCGGTCAGGTGCGGTTATCTAATGATGAAGCATTCTTGGTTAGCCGTCGGTCTAAGTATCGTCGCTATGGTAAACCCACGATCCCAACAGTTAAGATTCCGATCGGCAAAGAACCGTCAATCCCTGTTGTCAGATCCCCTAGTCTAAAAATACCTACAATTCCTAGTACTGCTACCAGAGTTCCCACCGTAATTCAAAGGAACGAAACCTATGGTAACGGTAATGTCTATAGTACTCGCACATCTACTCGCAGCAGTAATGGCAGTTCTAGTAGCTCGCAATCTACTGTGATCCGTGGCGATGGTCATGCTCACACAAATTCTAATCACGATTCTGACGATTAATTAGGTTTTAACAATGAAAAAACAACTATCGACGATGTTCTTATTGGCCGCCACCGTTGCCGGTGGAATTTGTTCAACAGCTTCTTTTTCTGGTGCTCAGAGCGCTGGTAATACTGTTAACAACACCAGCGTTGTGAACACTTTAGGGACTGGTAACGCTGTTAATAACAACCGGAACTCTCGCAGCGACATCAGAAATCCTGGTGGAGCTAATGTTCATAACGATATTCAAATTGGCGCTTATGATAGTTGTGGTCAGTCTACTGTAAACAACAATGTTAGTCATCAAGGTTCGATCGGTGCGCAGGTGAGCGTGAACGTAGATGTTTGCAACCCGGCTGCTGGTGCTCAAGGTGGTCGTCGCAACATCAGACGTTAGGCGTTTGCTGCTGAACCCAAATATTTTTGTGGTGCTAAATAGCTTACTAGTGGTTCGACCTCTAAAGCTATTTAGCATTCGTCTTAGTCTGCAATTAATTAACTGGAGCTTAGTGATGCGCTTACTTACTACTGGTCTTATCGCTCTATTCACAAGCTGTGCCCTCATAGCTGCTGCTGATCGGGCGTTGAGCCAAGATGATGGCGTGAGTCGATCGAGTATTTCGGTCAATCGTGGCAGTCTGGCCGGTGCTGCTCTGTTGTTGCAAGTGGATGCTCCCCAATCTGCCAAGCTCAATGGCACCGTTAAAATTAATGGCAAGGTGGTAGCCAATCTTAGCAGCACTCGATCGATTTCTTTGGCTAGCTGTGTTGTCAATTCTGGTTGCGAAATTGATGTGGCTGCTACTTATCAACCAGACTCAGCGATCAATATGGCTATTTATAGCACTAACGGTGCTTTGCGATCTGAGCAACAAAGTACGGGCAGTGGGGTAATGCAACAAAAATTTGTGCTAAACGTTCGCTGATTTTCGCTAATCTAAAAATATTAAACAGGCTCAACGCTCTAGCAGAGCATTGAGCCTGTTGTCGGATAACAGATTGCAAAAATTTCCCTGAAAATCCATCCAGGCAGCAAACAATTTATTACCATGGAAGATTAAGGTTACTTTTTAACTGCCTGTAAACAACCATTTAATCAGCCTGAGCTTCATTGCTGTGTATGGAGCCGATCGCACATCAATATCAATTAAAGTCGATCGCTTTAAATAACTACGAGCATGAGAAAAAGTATCGAAGCTAGCTCTGCCGTGATATTTACCTATGCCGCTTGCTCCAACTCCCCCAAAAGGTAAACTGGGCAGACCAGCCTGCATAATTACTTCATTAATCACTACGCTGCCAGAAGATGTTGATTCTATAATTTTGTTTTGGATCGCTCGATCGGTCGCAAAAATATACAAAGCCAAAGGCTTCGGTCGTGTATTAATTTCGCTGATGGCTTCATCCAAATTGTCGTAGGTTAAAATCGGCAAAATCGGTCCAAAGATCTCTGCTACCATCAAAGAATTATCCCAATTCACTTCATCCACCACCGTTGGAGCCAAGTATCGATCATTTTGATCTGATTGGCCACCTACCAAGATTTTTTGATCAACCAACAGAGCCTTTAACCGATCGAGGTGAAACCCATTGATAATTCGCCCATAATCTGCACTCTGGGCTGGATTATCCCCATAGAGTTCCTGGATTGCTTGCAGCAAGGCTGTTACAAACTGATCTTTGATCGCTCGATCGACCAACAAATAATCTGGAGCAACACAGGTCTGCCCCGCATTAATAAATTTGCCCCAAGCAATCCGCTTAGCGGCCAGTTCGATGGGCACCGATCGATCGACAATGCAGGGACTTTTACCGCCTAATTCTAAGGTCACGGGGGTCAATTTCGCGGCAGCCGCCTGCATTACTAACCGGCCAACTGTGGTGCTGCCAGTAAAAAATATGTGATCGAATTGTTCGGCCAAAAGCTGTTGCCCCACAGTCACATCTCCTTCTACTACAGCAATGTAACTAGGATCAAAGACTTTCCCAATTAGTTCTGCAATCACTGCTGAGGTATGTACAGAATGCTCAGATGGCTTAATAATCGCACAGTTCCCAGCAGCGATCGCTCCCACCAAAGGCGATAAAGCGCTTTGAAACGGATAGTTCCAAGGACTAATGATTAACACTACTCCCAGGGGCTGCGGCTGCACCCCGGCGCTGGCTGGAAATACATTAATCGCGGTGGCACATCTTTGGGGTTTAGCCCACTGCCGTAGATGCTTCAATGCAAACTTGAGTTCTTCTAACATGCCAAGTTCAAAGTAAGCTTCGTAAGGCGCTCGGCCTAGGTCTTTTTGCACGGCGGCAATAATTTGATCTTGATGGGCGATTACTGCTGCTTGTAGCTGGCGAAGCTGAGCCAGCCGAAACTCGATCGATTTAGTTTTTCCGGTAGCAAAGAAGTCTCGTTGTTGCTGAAGCAGTTTGCTGGTATCGCTGGCGAGGTTAGGGGCTGGCTGAGGAGACTGGGTGAGTAAAGCATCAGATAAGATCATAGAATCACCAGAATTGGGATCTCTATTCTCTCGAAAAATAGTCGATCAAGCAACTTGATTAAATCAATGACTTCGATCGATGTCATTCTTGCCTCCATGAGATTAAAGTATGATTAATAGCGAGGCTGGCAATCGACAAAGCTTAGTGCTTCGCCATCAAGGAAGCCTGCGATCGCCATTTCTAATATGGCTTCTATTTGATAGTCAATTTCTTTGGCTCTGCGTTCAAAAGATTGCTGGATATGGGTGGGGAATGCTGCTAACATCATCCGAGCAGCTACCGGACTTAAATGCTCGATGGTTTCTGCTTCTTGATTAGATGATTCGAGGCTAGTAGGTATCATGGTTTTTCCTTTATTGATATGTAGTTATTGAATTACCACCACCTCTTTGAATAAATCACTAGAAAAGAAATCTAAAACAATCGATTACGCCACTTCTGAGGATCTTGAGAGCAGTGGAAAACAGCATAGACTGTAATCATAGAGCCTGAATGCTCATAAAAAAGAACATAGGGAAACCGCCGAATCATGGCTCTTCGATAGTTTTGATGAGCGATCGGATACATTTTTGGGTTTCGTAGAATGAACTGAATACAAGCATCCACACAACGAAGAAACTCTTCGCCCAAACCAAGTTCTTGGCTTTCATACCAGGTATAAGCTTGGGCAACATCATCCTCGGCTTCGGGCAGAATAATAAAATTGCTCATGCTAACCCTGACGAATTCTTTCTTTCGCGGCTTCCCATGAACTTCCTGCCTCGGGATTTTGTAAATGGGCAGCTTTTCGCTTAGCAAGTTCGTCCTTTTGCCAGTCCAATATCGGAATTTGCTCTGGGTTCAAGGCTATGCTATCCCATAAATCTTCCAAAAGCTGTAATTTTTCTGAGACAGTTAGTTCAAAAACTTCAGGAAATACTGTGTCCATGCTGACCTCTTCGGTGTTTGTATCAATCTGTTTAAATTCTAGACTATGGTAGCGGGATTCCCAATAGTTGCAGGGCGAGCTTGATGACTCCTTTGGTAGCTTCGCCAACTGTGGTTTTGCCAGCCGTATCCATGCCCCATTTTACTACTTTGCTCATGACACCAGGATTGGCTTTGGCTTGTGTGGCTAAGTCGCTAGCAGCTTGTTCTGTGGCATCTTCTGGTGAAACACCTTGTTTCTGCAACTGCTGAAGTAATTCCTGGATTTCTTTGGCGGCATCAGCAAGGCTATTTGCAGCCGATAGATCAATTAGTTGACCTCCTACTTGCAAAGCACGTTCAGCAGCAAAGCCACCACCGAATTTCGCATTTGTTAGATTGTATGTGGCTTTGTCTTGTTCTGCCATTTTGTTGATTACTCCAATAACATTATTTCCACTATGCAATCCTTGTGCTATGAGACCATAAAGGGTTTTAACTTGTCCTTCTAGCGATTCAATTCTTTGCTGGTTATGTTTACTATTATCTTTAGTAAGTCTCAATTCTAAAGCTGCTATCTCCAACTTGCTTTTTAAAGCCATGACTTCAAATGGATCACTCATAAAATCTTCTGGCCGCATTTCCCCTGTAATAACTAATCCATACTCATCCAATGTCTTTTCAATTTTTTCTCGTTCTCCAGTAAGAGTATCAACAATCATTCGAATAGTTAATCCTTCTTGCTCAATTCTTACTTTTATCTTTTCATTAGGATACTTTACTTGTAAAACATGGCTAAAGTAAGAAAGTATTGAGTTGCCTGCACCCCAATATTCTGAAGGAAATTCTATGCTGCGCTCAATTTTTGGAATGCCAATATTCACGAAGTCAATTTGTTTTTCTTGACTGTAAGCAACACGAAGGAATAAGCCTAGACTATCCTTAGATATTTCTGTATTCATTGCTGTAGAAATTCTCTCGCAAAGCTCATCTCCATAGTTCTTGATACAACTTATACTAGAAGAAAGCATTGTTGCGATTTCATGATAACTATAACCATCTAATACTCTTTCGAGAATAACAACATCAAGACTCGAAAGGATGCACTGCCGTTCTGAAAGGATACTTTCAATCGCACTTATTATATGTTCAGACTTCATCTAAAAGCTCCAAATCATAAATCATATCCCAATGTTAGCAAAACAATTTCTCCCAACTGGGCAATCAATTCAGGGCTTAGTTGTCCAAGTTTGCTGATTAAACGAGTCTTATCAAGAGTTCTCATCTGAAAACACAGAGCAACAGAATCCTCTATGAGTCCACCATTACCACGTTCTATCACTAAACATAAAGGGAGGTTAGCACGGCGTTGGTTAGTCGTCAGAGGAATAGCAATACTTGTCGTAGAAAACTGTGAAACAAGATCGTTTTGGAAAATAATAACAGGACGAATACCAGCTTGTTCAGAACCTTGAGTAGGATTGAGGTTAGATAACCATATCTCGCCCCTTTTTGGTGAAGGATTCGTCATAGTTGATCTTCCTGAGTTAGCATTGCAGCATAATCACCCATTCCTACTTCCGCCAAAGCACGATCCTCTTCAGCAAATTCAGCAAACATAGTTGCTAATTGCACAGGGTCAAGGACAACTCGACGGTGCTGACGATCGCGAAATTTCAAGAAATCAATGTACTCAGATACTTTCTGCAACTGCTCATGGTTGAGCTGATCTAAATCTTGCTTAAGGGCTTCAGTGGTTATCGGCATAAGAAGATACGAGACTCAAGAACCTATTCTATTGTATAGAATCAACTGCCTTCTCAGCAATATTCCCTTTTTTCAGCTTTGGTAAAACTATCGATCGCCCCCACCACTCCCATCATCATCTCCATCCGGCAACTGCAATCTTTGTGGCTCTCGTTGAGGTAACTCGACCAACGGCAACTCCACCAACTCCAAAGCTGGCTCCAATACCTGAGGCACCGCCACTTCTTGAGCAGTTAACGGCAGCATAATCGGCTTCTCGACCCAATGACTGCTAATCGGCAAAGTATTTTCCAGATCATCCAGAGGCCGAGGAATCACCATCACCGCACTCAGTTCCCCAATCCGCTCCGCCTCTAACATCCCCGCTTCCACCGCGATCGCCACATCCGTCACCGCCCCCCGAATCACGATCGTACAGAGACCCGCCCCAATTTTTTCGTAGGCCGCCACCTCAATATCTGCCGCCTTCATCATAATATCTGCCGCCCCCACCAAAGCCACAAACCCCCTGGTTTCCAGCAGCCCGATCGCCGTATTGGCTAGCCGATTACGACCATTTCCGCGAGTCATAGCCGCCAACCTACTGCCGATCGGCAACACCGCTTCCAAATTGGGCAAAGGCCGAGGAATAATCGTACTAGAGATAGTCTGGCCAAACTTTTCGGCGGTATCTAGACCCACTTCGATCGCAATCCGCACGTTAGCGATCGTCCCCCGTACCACCGCATTACAATAGCCATTCCCGATCTTCTCGTAGCCTACCAAAGTCACACCGGAAGATTTCAGCATCATATCGGCAATACCCACGATCGCCGGAAAACTCTGGGTAGAAATAATACCCAAGGCCATGTCATTAAAATTATCTGGAGATTGTTGTTTAGCTGGAAGCACCTATTACCTCGGTAAATGGCTTTGCAAGTAGAAAAACGACGAGCAAAATGACCGCGCCTGCACCAATCATAACCCCTCGATCGACAATCTCACCGATTACCTTTGATTCCGCAACGTCGCCAATAACCGCTCTAAGCCAGCTCTACCATAGATCGGAGCGTTGATCGTCAGGGTCATTGGCGGCTCAGGAACTTGTAACGGTGGCAACTCAACTGGTTCTGGATTAGAAGCTGAAGGCTCCGATGGTTTTGGTATTACTGAATCGATCGGCTCAGCAACTTCTGGCGCAACAACATTATCCGGCGGATGAGCGTTAGCATACTCCGCAGACAAACTATAAGAATCAATTAAAGAATTTGGAGGAACAACGGTATTGGGAGCGATCGATACATCAATCAAGCTACTATCTGCCCCAATACAAGCCCGCTCTCCCACCTGGGTAGTACCAAAAACCAAGGTACCCATCCCCAAAATTACCCCATCCCCAATAAACAGTGTGCCAGTGTGAGCATGGATCACACAGCCTGCACCGACACAGGCACCAACTCCAATAATTAGTTGACTGCCTGGATCAGCATGTAGCAATACTCCTTTACCAATGTTTGCCGTTGGATGCACCGTTACATCGCCGCTGATTACAGCAGTGCGATTATGGGGTGGCATGGCAACGGGCAGGGGAATCATTGGCCTATAGGGAGAAGGGGATGGTCAAAAATGCGGCTTGCCGCCGCATTTACACTGCTTTAGGCGCTACTTAGCTGGGCGATGAATCACTTTTTCGGCAACTCGCTTCTTGGCTTTTTGGTCTACACCAATTACTCGAATGTAAGACTTAGGACGCTCATTGATAATCGATTCCAAAGAACGGACGATCGCTGCTGTACTATTACCAGCTACTTGACCACCGGTTTCCCAGGCATTGCTCTTGTAGCGACGCTCATCGGCAAACTCAGTCATAATCACACAGCCCTGAGCTACTACTCGCGTGATAGCTTCGATCGCATCCACAGAAAGTACTGCGCTGCTGGCACTGCCGCCACCATAGCTCTTGTTGCCATTTCCGCCGCTGCTAAAGCTGTTGCTAGTGCCGCCGCTGCTGGCTGCCCCGATCGGTTGACCAGGACGGTGAACTACTTTTTCCGATACCCGTCTACGAGCCTGTGGATCAATACCGATTACTCGGACATAGCCATCTGGGTTATTGGCAATACAGTCCGAGATTGCGCCTAAAATCGCACCTTCAGACTGGGATTCGATTTGACCGCAGCTAGTCCAAGAGCTAGTTTGGAAGCGACGCTTATCAGCGGTTTCTACCCCAACTTTGCAGCCTTGGTTAATTAACTGGCGCACAATTGTTACTAACTCAGAACCAGCACTAGCTACGCTAGCTGGAGCAGAACCAGTAGAGCTAAAAGAAGTGCTAACGCTACGGATTTCTGATTGACCGGGCTGATCACTAGGACGTTGAATAATAGTTTCTAATACCCGACGCTTGGCGTTAACATCAATTCCAATTAAACGAACATATTCACCGCTATGCTCATGCAAGCAAGTTTCTAGGCTATTCAGAATATCGCCTTCGTTGTTGGAATTAAATGGTGAGCAGCTCATCCAAGAACTAACCTGAAAGCGGCGCTTATCAGCGTGCTCAGTACCTACACGATAGCCCTGGGCGAGTAAGCGACGGACGTTGTTAATTACGTCAGGGTGAAGTTTTAAATTATTACGATTATACATAGTATTTGAGGTATCTATAGTTTCTGCATGAATTGGCGAATCTAAACCAGACGAATCCATCCCTGGCAAGCCTAGGGGAGTTGCCCCTTGATACGCCAACTCATTGGCTTCATTGGCGTTTTGCAGTGGAGTAATACAGGCGATATCATCGGCACAGCGGTAGCCCGAGCGCAACGAATCGTTAATGCTAATTACGTGGGAGGCAAACTTCCGATCGGCGGGCTGTACATCTGACAGTCGATCGGCTTGGTGTTGAGAAGTAATGATCGATCCAGAGGGTACAAATTTACCTGGTGGAATTTCTACATCCTGAATCAGAGCGTGCATCATGACAATGCAGCCGTTGTTGATTTTGGCATTGAAGACTGTGGAACGAAAGCCAATAAAGCAATCGTCACCCACATAAGCAGGGCCGTGAATCAGCGCCATGTGAGTCAAAGAGGTATTATCACCTACCCAAACTGAGTAAGCTTCATTGTCATCTCCAACTACTCGACCCTGTTCTAGACCATGGATGACTACGCCATCCTGGATATTGCTATTCGCCCCAATTACAAAAGGCGTGCCTTCATCAGCCCGAATCGATGTACCGGGCGCAATCATTACATTCGCCCCAATCCGCACATCGCCAATGATATTAGAAAAAGCATGGGCGTATGCAGTCGGGTGAATACTCGGCTCAGCTAGGCCGCTAGACCACGGCGTGGGCGGAGCTGCGGCGGAGTTACTCCGGACTACCACCATTATTTCAATCCTCCTTATATGGACGTATTAACTACGATTACCCAGCATCTTTTTTGCTGTAGAGCGATCGACTGCCCAAATTAACGGTGTCGATAATCCCTACCACTGCTGCGTCTAAGGAACGGTCTTCATATCCAGAAACTTTCCGAGCAGCGCTACCAATACTGATCAACACCCACTCCCCAATTCCTGCTCCCACTAAGTCAGCAGCCACCTCATACTCGGGCAGCGTTTCACCGTTTTCGTCCATGTACTGAACAAATAAAAGCTTGACGCTACCTAAACTAGGATCTTTGACTGTGCTAACGACCGTACCTAGAGCCTTGGCAATTCTCATCTTAAGAGCGGCTCGCCGGGCGGATGCCGCTGACGCTTTCGCGGAAAGATTCCACTGCATCGGTGTAACGAATTGGCAGTACGAACTCTAAGTTTTCGTGAGGACGAGCAATAATATGAGTGGAAAGAACCTGACCACCGTTTACGCGCTTAACGCTTTCGACACCAGCAGCTACAGAGGCTTGTACTTCAGATACATCGCCACGCACGATGACCGTAACGCGACCGCTACTGATCTTTTCGTAGCCTACCAGGGTAACGCGGGCGGCTTTCACCATCGCGTCAGCGGCTTCTACAACTGCGGGGAAACCAAGAGTTTCAATCATTCCAACGGCGATAGCCATAGTTTTGCTCCAATTTTAGTTAGTTTAGCTTTTCAGATCTTGTGATTATTTCTATTAACCAATACCGCTATTACATCCGGAACTGTTCAACAGCTTCGGTGTAGCGGATAGGCAATACAAATTCTAAGTTTTCGTGAGGACGAGCAATGATATGAGTGGAGATTACTTCACCACCATTAACCCGCTTGGCAGATGCTACGCCAGCAGCAACTGAAGCTTGCACTTCTGATACGTCACCGCGCACGATGACAATTACGCGGCCACTACCGATTTTTTCGTAGCCTACTAAGGTAACGCGAGCGGCTTTCACCATCGCGTCAGCGGCTTCCACTAGAGCTGGAAAGCCTAAGGTTTCAATCATTCCAACGGCAACTGCCATAATTTCTACTCTATTTTTAACTTGTTAATTAGTTTAGCTGTGTTCGAGGCATTCTACTACTCGCAGTTACATGCGGAATCTTTCTACATCTTCGGTGTAACGAATCGGTAGTACGAATTCTAGGTTTTCGTGAGGACGAGCAATGATATGAGTGGAAACAATTTCACAACCCATTACCCGCTTGGCGGATTCTACGCCAGCAGCAACAGAAGCTTGTACTTCAGATACATCACCGCGCACGATGACAATAACTCGGGCACTACCAATTTTCTCGTAGCCCACCAGGGTTACACGAGCTGCTTTCACCATGGCATCAGCCGCTTCTACAAGCGCTGGGAAACCCTTGGTTTCAATCATTCCAATTGCAATAGACATTATTAGAGGAACTCCTCAATATTAATTCAGTTAGCTATTTCTTTATTTTTAGCGCACTGTTGAACCAGGTTTCACAGACACGAAAATAGTGAGCTTAAGCTGAAGTTAGCAAAAGCTAGACATTTTCGGAAAATTAGTAAAGCCTAAAATTGCACGAGCGCCACGATCAACAATACAGTTTAGGTGTTCAATTTGGCAATATAATATACAATTATTCTTTTTGATTTTGTTTATAAGCTGGGCTGATGACTCTTGGCAAGCTTATTATTCTTTATTTTCAGCAAAAATACTTGATATCATAGTGCCCACTCTATGATAAGTTCATTAATCCACATAAACACACTAATAATAGTATTTAATCGTAGTTTTATTGGTTTGAAAATAGCATTATCTTCGATCGAGAAATATTTGAATATAGCTTGAGATAGTTGAAGAAATGTGGAACACTATTAAGAACCTTAAAACAGTCAGACTTTTTGCGTTCAGCGCCATCTGAGCCGCTCCGCGTTGGTCTTAATAAATCTTTTTTTACATCTCTATATATATTTACTTGGGCACAATTTATGGAGCATCTGCTGATAAACACTGGTTGGTGGATACCTTGTTATGGCTTGCTAGGAGCACTCCTGACCATTCCTTGGGTGACTAGATTGGTGCGGCGGACGGGGCCAAGACCAGCAGCCTACTTGAATATTTTAATGACAGTGCTGGCCTTTATTCACGGCAGTTTGCTGTTTCGCCAAGTTTGGAATCATACTCCTTATCATTTGGTCTTTAATTGGTTGACTGTGGCCGGTCTAGAGTTGAATTTGACCTTTGAGCTGTCCTCGGTCAGCGTGGCCGCGATGGAATCGGTGACGGGTCTAAGCTTGTTGGCTCAACTGTTTGCCTTGGGCTACATGGAAAAAGACTGGGCTTTGGCCAGATTCTTTGCCTTGGTAGGCTTTTTTGAAGGCGCGATGAGTGCGGTAGCCATTAGTAATTCACTGTTGGTCAGTTATGGCTTGCTCGAATTACTGACTCTTTCGACTTATTTATTGGTAGGTTTCTGGTATGCTCAGCCGCTAGTGGTAAAAGCGGCCAGAGATGCTTTTTTGACCAAGCGAGCGGGCGATATTATTTTGTTTGCTGGGGTGATTGCTTTATCCAGCATGGCTGGCAGTCTAGATTTTGATGATCTGTATGACTGGTGTGATACCACCAACATTTCGATGTTGACCAAGACCTTGATTGGCTTGGCCTTGATTGCAGGGCCGATCGGGAAGTGTGCCCAATTTCCCCTGCATTTGTGGCTAGATGAAGCCATGGAAGGCCCCAACCCGGCTTCGATTCTGCGAAATTCGGTGGTGGTTACGGGTGGAGCTTATATTTTGATCAAAGTTCACCCAATTTTGTATCTGTCGCCGTTTGTGAATGACACTTTGATTGTGATTGGGACAGTGACGGCTATTGGGGCAACGCTGGTATCGATCGCCCAAGTAGATATTAAGCGCACGATCTCTTATTCCACCAGCGCCTATTTGGGCTTGGTGTTTATCTCGGTAGGGGCAAATTGGATTAGCTTCGCGTTGTTCTTGCTGTTTGCCCATGCGATCTCTAAAGCTTTGCTGTTTATGAGTGTGGGTTCGGTAATTTTAACTACCAACAACCAAGATGTGACTGAGTATGGCGGCTTGGGCAAGAGTATGCCCGCTACCACGATCGCTTACATTGTGGGCAGTTTGGCCATGACTGGGGTGTTTCCTTGGGGTGGTTTTTGGGCATTCCAAGATGGCTTTAAGGGTTTGTGGGTAGATTATCCCTGGGTGATTGGAGTGATTTTGCTGGTAAATGGCTTGACCACTTTTAATTTGACTCGGATATATGGATTGGTATTTTTGGGTAAGACTCAGCCCAAGACCAGGCGGGCACCAGAAGTCCCTTGGCCGTTGGCGCTACCAATGGTTTTTTTGACAATCTTTACCTTGATTACTCCGCTGATGATGTCTGGGTTTGGTCTCTTGCCAGATTTGGACGATATTAGTCTGTTTCAGATTGGTTCAATTAGTATATCTAGTCTGTTGGGCTTTGCTGCTGGTGCGCTGTTGTATTTCAATCCCGATCGACAGCCGATGAAGCTGCCTTTGCCGCTGTTTCAAGATCTGTTATCCCAGGGCTTCTATATCGAAAAAATCTACAACAATACGATTGTCTGGGTCATTTATCAGCTCTCCCAGCTTACTGCCTGGATCGATCGCTATGTAGTGGAAGGCTTGGTGAACTCGGTGGGTGTGGCCACGATTTTTGGCAGTGAGGGTTTAAAATATGGCACCTCTGGACAGGTGCAGAGTTATTTCTTCACGATTACCGTTGGAGTGGGCGCACTGGGTTTGATGGTGGTCTGGTTGTTCTGGTGATTTTTTTAGTAACGTTTGCGGGTGGTGATTATGCTTAGTCTTTTGTTAGTGGTGCCGTTGATCGGTGCGGCCTTGGCAGCTTGGTGGCCGGGACAAACTCGCTCGATCGCTTCAGTGATTGCTTTGGCGGTGATTGGCTGGACGGTATTTTTGTTGACTCAATTTAATTTGGGTGAACCAGCCATGCAGTTTGTAGAAGATTTTACCTGGATTGATTCTCTAGGATTGTCTTATAAGCTAGGTATTGATGGTTTGTCTTTGCCATTAGTGGCCTTAAATAGTCTGTTGACTTGGGTGGCCATATATAGCAGTGATGAAAAAGTCGATCGGCCACGACTCTACTACAGCCTCATTCTGCTGTTGAATGCGGCGGTGACTGGGGTGTTTTTGGCGCAAGATTTGTTGCTGTTTTTTATTTCTTACGAGCTAGAACTGATTCCTCTGTATCTGCTGATTGCGATTTGGGGCGGCCAGAAACGGGCTTATGCTGCTACTAAGTTTTTGATTTACACGGCCTTATCAGGAGCATTGATTTTAGCGGCTTTCTTAGGATTGGCTTGGTTAGGAGGCAGCAATAGTTTTACCTACAATCCAACTTTGGCTCATGCTTTGCCTTTAAGTCAGCAGTTTTTATTGTTAGGGGCTTTGCTGCTAGGGTTTGGCATCAAAATGCCGTTGTTTCCTTTTCATACTTGGTTGCCCGATGCTCACGTTGAGGCTTCTACGCCGATTTCGGTGTTGTTGGCTGGAGTGTTATTAAAACTGGCTACTTATGGAATTCTGCGCTTTTGCGTGGGTCTGTTTCCTGCTGCTTGGCAAGTTGCTGCTCCCTGGTTAGCCATTTGGGCAATTATCAGCGTGCTGTATGGAGCCTTGATGGCGATCGCTCAGAAAGATATGAAGAAGATGGTGGCCTATAGCTCTGTTAGCCACATGGGTTATATTTTGCTGGCTGCCGCCGCCAATACTCCCCTCAGTTTTTCGGCGGCGATGATTCAGATGGTCAGCCATGGTTTGATTTCGGCGGCGCTATTTCTCTCGGTGGGCGTGGTCTACAAAAAAGCTGGCACCCGCGATATCACTGTACTGGAAGGTCTCCTGAACCCCGAGCGCGGGATGCCCGTGATTGGCAGCTTGATGATTTTGGGTGTGATGGCCAGTGCTGGAATTCCTGGCATGGTGGGGTTTGTTGCGGAGTTTCTGATTTTCCGCAGCACTTTTCCGGTATTCCCGATCCCAACTTTGCTGTGCATGATTGGTACTGGTTTAACAGCAGTTTATTATCTGTTGCTAATTAACAAAGCCTTTTTTGGTCGTCTGTCACCCCAAGTTCAAGACCTGGAAGCTGTAACTTGGCGGGAGCGCTATCCTGCAATGATTTTAACTGGGGCGATTATTCTCTTTGGCTTTGTCCCTGGTTGGATTACTCGTTGGAGTGAACCCACGATTTTTGCTACGCTGCAACCTCCAGCTATTGTTGCTACTGTCGCCACTATTTCTACCCCTGATCTGCAACCATGACTATTACTACT
This sequence comes from Synechococcales cyanobacterium bin59.metabat.ball.084, assembly GCA_013297675.1. Taxonomy (GTDB): domain Bacteria; phylum Cyanobacteriota; class Cyanobacteriia; order Cyanobacteriales; family Chamaesiphonaceae; genus JAAFHZ01. The sequence continues at coordinate 22,645 of JAAFHZ010000053.1, forward strand.
TCGCGCCATCCTTTAGCTGCCTTTATCGATCGGTTTTATAACGGCCAAGCTTTGCTGCCAGACAGTCCTGATAACGTGAAAGAAGTTGTGGGCATATTAGTAAGCTATGGCTATGTTTTGGAAGCTTACCAAGAAAATCTTCAGCATATTGCCGATCAAGAGTTTCTCACCATCTTCCCATTTTTTAAATATTTTAATAATGGGGTGTCTAGTAGCCAGCTATTTAAGCATTTTGCTCACGATCGGATTAATTTTGAGTATGCGGAATATTGCATGAAAGTGATGCTCTGGCACGGTGGCGGCAAACTGGAAGAATACGTGGAGTCTGATGATTTTCGGCAGTTGATTGAGTTAGCTATTCAGGCCAAAATCAAAGGAAATCCTGTCAACCAGCTATTACATCGTCTATTCCCAGAGTTTCTGCCCGAACAAGTGCGACAAATGGTTTATTACAATGCTCTTGGCCAGTTTTGGCAGGTAATGTATGCGCTGTTTTTAGATTTGGGTAAAGCTTATGATCACGGTCAGATCACTACTATTCCAGATGTGGTTGGTTTTATTAAGGCTGGATTGGTGGCAGCGGCGGGAAATCCGATTGTCTATGCGGTGAAAATTGGTGGTGAAAGTTATGATATCTTGCCTCGATCGGCGAATTTAACTTTTCTGATGGATGTTGCTGTTCCCTATGTAGAAGCTGTATTCTTCCGGGGAACGCCATTTTTAGGGACGGTTTCTTACAATGCTCAGGCTGGAGAAATACCCTTGGAGCAAAGTGCTTTTGCTTACGGTGCTCTGTATGCAGACCCGCTGCCGATCGGGGGTTCTGGGATTCCACCAACGTTGTTGATGCAGGATATGCGCCATTATTTGCCAGATTATCTGCACGAAATGTATCAGAATACGAAACGCCAAGAAAGCGATCTGCTAGTAAAAATTTGTCAAAGCTTCCAAAAATCAATGTACTGTGTAACCAGCGCTGCAATTTTGGGTTTGGCTCCCCATGATCTCAAAACTAACAATCCTCAAGAACAAGCTAACAATCTGGCTTATTTTGAGAGTTGGATGGATCGGTTTCTTACTTCGCAGTTAAGAAATATTCAGGGTTAGTTGAGAAACTGGCTGTTTCTGTTTAGCCATATTATTGCCTGATCGCTCATTTGCTTGGGATTGATGGTGATTCTATCTGCATAGGTGGTTCACAAAATTCGATGATAAAATAGATAAAGTTTTAGTTATCTTCTGTAATTATGCCCCCCACCACAGAAACTGAAGTAAAAGAGCTAAGAGATCTGGTAATTGGTCTACGAGAAGAGATCAGGGTCGGGTTTGCCCAGAATGATACCAAGCTCAGTGAGTTTAAAGCCGAAATCAAGGGCGAGATTCAACGAGTAGAGGCTAAGACTGATGCTAAGTTGGCAGAGATTCAGAGTCAGATTCAAATAAGTGAGGCTAAGACTGACGCTAAATTAGCAGAGATTCAGAGTCAGATTCAAATAAGTGAGGCTAAGACTGACGCTAAATTAGCAGAGATTCAGGGTCAGATTCAAATGAGCGAAGCTAGGACTGATGCCAAATTGGCAGAAATCCAAGGCCAGATTCAAATGAGTGAGGCTAAGACTGACGCTAAATTGGCAGAGATTCAAGGTCAGATTAATGTACTTGACGAAAGAACTAAGCTAGGTTTTTGGGGCTTTATTGGCCGTGCGGTGATCGTGGGAATTTTTGTTTTGGCTGCTGGCTTTGCGGTGAAGTATTTTTTGTTTGGGACGGTGAAGCTGTAGTTCGATCGGTTATGAATATCGATTTTTGAAACTATACGGCTTTGAGAGTAAAAGAGTGGATACATGGCTACAAGTCCTAATTACAAGTAAGACGAAAACCAACAAAGCTGCTTTTATCACCTGCCGACCACTTATTACGATTGGCAGAACGACAATTGTAAGGATCAGTGAGCCAGGCTCCTCCACGCAGAAGTCGTTTGGTTTGAGGATCATCATTATTTTCATCTCTCCAAGCATTACCATCAGTCGGTGCCCCTTGGTAATTTTCATGCCATTTATCTACACACCACTCCCAAACATTACCGTGCATATCGTACAAACCATAACCATTTGCTGGGAAGCTACCAGCGGCAGTGGTCTTTGATCGATAAACTCCTTTTGCTCCCGATTTATAGGCGCGATTTCCATCGTAATTGGCTAACTCTGTAATGAGGGTTTCTCCGTAGTAAAAAGGTGTAGTTGTTCCTGCTCGACAAGCATATTCCCACTCAGCCTCGCTGGGTAAGCGATATTGTTTGCCAGTTTTACCACTAAGTTTTTTGCAAAATATCTGAGCGTCACTCCAAGATACTTGCTCTACCGGTAAATTAGCGTTTCGCCAGTGGGAAGGATTTTGATTCATTATAATTAAATATTGCTCTTGAGTAACTTGATATCTACCCATGTAAAAACTCTGCACTTTTACAAAATGCTCAGGTTTTTCATTATCATTTTCCTGAGAACCCATGATAAATTCACCTGCTGGTATATATACCATCTCTAGTTCGATGCCTTTCCCCAAACTCTCAATGAAACGCTCTGCCCGACCATAATTTTTTTCAAGTTGCCACTCTCTTGTTTCCTTGACTAGCTCAATTACTTGCTCTTCCTTTGGACGAAAAAACCATCCTGGTCTTTTCACTAGCTCAGTTTCTTGTACAGATTTTTTGTCTAGTTTAGCTGTTTCAAAGATAAATATTTCCTGACTGAATTTACCAACTGGAGTTACAGAACCATGAATCTTTGAGGTCTCGATCGATGATGGTTGTTGCGAAACCACATTAGCAGATTCCATAATGACTGTTGGTAAAACAATTATTTTTTGCGGAATAGGCACTGGAATAACTTGATTGCTATTTGTTGGAGGGTATTTTGCTGTTATGACTCTCAATGCTTCTAATGCAGCAGAAGCATCGTAATAACGAGCTTTGGGCGAAAATGCCAACATCTTATTGAGGATTTCGGTGAACTCTTGGGTGGCATTGCTACGATCAGGCACTTCCCACCACCTAGGAACTTCTTCAAATGGGGTGATGATCATCGAAGGGGGTAAACCAGTCATGGCTTGGATGCCGATCGCCCCCACTGCATAAACATCACTCGCCAATACCGGAGTTCCGTTACATTGCTCCGGTGATGCGTACCCTTTAGACAAAATAATAGAACCAGGGCGTTCTTGGCCATTAGGCATTAAAGTTAACGGTCCGACCTCTCGCACTGCACCAAAATCAATAATCACCAACTTGCCGTCATTCCGACGACGCATTAGGTTAGCTGGCTTCAGATCGCGGTGAATAGTGCCCTCATCATGGCAAAACTTCAATGGTTCCAGTATTTCAATTAATAGGTTGATCGTGTCTCTTTGAGTCAACCGTTTTCCATAAGCCAAAACATTGCTCAGAGTCTCGCCATCGATCCACTCCTGCACAATATAAAAATTATTATTTTCGTCAAAAGAATCTACCAAGGTCGGAATTTGATCATGTTCACTGCCCAACTTACCCAGCACCTCAGCTTCTCGGTGGAAAAATTTTAACGCCATGTCAAACTGTCCCGGCGGTGGCTGTAAGTGTTTAACCACCACTTTTTTGACGAAACTGCGATACCTAGTATCTTTGGCTAAATAGGTACTGCCAAAGGAACCGGCACCAAGCTTGTCTCGATCGACATCTTCAATCAAATAACGGTTTTTCAGCAGTTTCTCAGCCATGGCCTTGTCGATTCACACACAAATCAGCCCCTAAATTATGACATCTCAGCCACCAATAATTCTAGGTCAGCAACCGATCTGTTTTCCACTCAGGAAACTACTGAGCTGATGCTGACATCAGCAACTACTTAAATATCACTGCTGCACTGGTGATATGAGGCATGTTAGTAGTTGTTCAATGGTAACTATTAATTGCTCGATCGCCAAGGGCGCAAGCAGAGCTATCGACTCCCAGGTTAAATTATTTATCTGAAATCCGTGGGCAGTAGCATTCCGCAACGGCAAAGAATCAATTAAGCATTGATACTCTGTGCGAGAAATCGCCCCTTCCACCACAAGCTGATGCACCAAAACCTCTTCAGTGCGTAGGATTCTCCTAGCTGAGTTTAATTTTTTGCCAACGGGCAATTAAAGCTGGGCGATTACTATACTCTCTCATAAGCTGCTGAAAACGTTGACCAAACTCAGGCAATTTTCCTTGGTGTTCTGCCAAATCACGGAGATCTTGAAGTAGTGCAGTGGCTTGATCGTAAGGCAGAGCTTGTTTAACTGCAATCAGATCTAAAATTTGCTGCCAAGTTTGCTCTTCTCTAGGTGCCAGTGCTTCTAGCTCTTTAATCCTTTTGGCTTTTGCGGCCTTTTTCTCTTGCTGTTTCCGTTGCTCAGATACAGTATCTGCGATCGATTGTATTTCCGAAAAAGTTCGAGATCCTGGAGTTAATGGTGCCGCAGACTTACCAACACCAGCTAGCTCCTTCAAACGACTGATCAATTGCAGATCTACTTGTGGTTCTCGCTTCACCAACTTTAACAAAAACTTTTGACGCTCAGCCTCTGTCAAAGCGGGAAGCCATTTTTCTAGCTTGACCTCATCAGCTTGGTGAGAAGGACTTGCCTGAGCCGCAGCTTTCACTAAATCAGGATCTAGCTCTATCCATTCCATATATGATTTTAGGGGCTTAGAAAGCTTATCTAAATTGGGTGGAATTGGTGGTTCCACAGCATCTTCTTCTAAATTAGGAGCTACTTGCAACCATACTAAGTAAAGTAATCGCAGATCTCCGGCCATCAAGTCTTCCCGCAAGGGCAAAATTTTTGGCAACCAACCCTCACCTTGTGCCCACCCAGATATCCCATTTTCATCAGTGATGGTAATGTCCAAAACAATATGATTAGCCGTTGAAGTAACGGTGATTACATCGGGTAAATCGTAAGGTTTGAACAATTTAGCGCTAATCAGTGATTTCGGAAACCGGAACATTAGTTGCCAGGTGCCCCAGTTGGCCATGTACAACATGGCATCAAAATATTTAGTTAATACTGCTTCAGCACTGCCGCGAAAGTCACCATAGTTATACACAAACACTGCCTG
>JAAFHZ010000054.1 GCA_013297675.1 Synechococcales cyanobacterium bin59.metabat.ball.084
CAACTGCTAAAGATTCCTGAGCGGTGATGCCTCCCATTTGGCGGGCATATTCTTGGGCTTTGCGCTGGTCTGGGATGGCGCTCAAAGCCATTGGTGGCGGAAACCAAGTAGCGCCGGGAAATCTTTGTCCTACGCCTTCTTCGATATCGGCGGCCATGAGCAAGGGATATTTTGCCCAGGCTTGAATCTGGCTGGTGCGCATGGCTAGTTCAGCAACGCTGCCCCCCAGAAAAATTACCCCGCCCACGTTCAGATCCTGGACGTAATGCTGCAAGGCATCGGCTTTGGCTTCCCAAACTGGGTATTGAATCTGTCGATCGAGCAGGTGGCCAGAGGTGCGGACTACGATCATTTGACCGACTAACTCCGCTAGGGAGAGTTTATCGAGGGCGGCGGGGGTAAATTGCATATTTTCTTGTTATCCTTCGGCAGATGGAATTTCTAGCTCAGAGTCTTCCTCTGCTAGGGGTGGACGGGCAAGGCGCTCTTGTTCGAGGCGTTCCAATAGGGTCAGCATGTGGGTACCACGCTCTAGAGAGCGATCTTCGGCAAATATTACTTCGGGGGTGCGACGAAGCCTAATGCGTTTGCCGAGGTTGCTACGAATGTAGCCGGTGGCAGAGTGCAGTGCTGCCATGGTGAGCATTCGGGCTTCATCGGTGCCATAGATGCTGACAAAGATTTTGGCGTGTTGCAGGTCGCCAGAAACATCGACTTCGGTGATGCTGATCATGCCAGCACCTACCCGATCGTCTTTTAGTTCAAATAAGATCATTTGACTAACTTCTCGCTTGATCGTTTCGGCAACGCGGGACATGCGACGAGTTGTGGCCATATTTTTTCACCAGGTTCAGTTTCAAGTTGGCGATAGGTCTAACCTATGGCCGAAACGTATCTCATTCTAGTCTTTATCGAACAATTTAACGATGTCTTTTAAGGATGTTTACCATTGCCTTTCAAGCTTTTCTCGGTCTACCTATTTTTCCTCGCCGTTGCCAGAATCCTGGCAAGCTTTGGTGTTAGGCTTTATGTCTCCATTGTCGCGGGTGGGTCAACGACCACATTCATCGTACCAGATCCAAAGCTATCAAGCTTAATTCACAGCGCACTAACTTGCAGTTACTCTTGTAAAGCCATCCGAAAAAGACGGGGTTTCCACCCAATTTTTCTGATAAATTACTTCGGATAGAGCAAACCTTTAAAGTTTCCATCCCCTCTCGGGGAAGATGTTCTGTGAACGGTCAATCAACGGCGGATTTGCGTATAAACCTGCTCAAAAAGTTTCCATCCCCTCTCGGGAAAGATGTTCTGTGAACGATATACTCCGTGGGGGACACGCTACCCCTCTAATGTTTCCATCCCCTCTCGGGGAAGATGTTCTGTGAACAAAATTCATAGGTATAAGCAATGGTAGCCCGCTAAATGTTTCCATCCCCTCTCGGGGAAGATGTTCTGTGAACCTTCCTGGGTTGAATATCAATCTAGGCGGCTTGTCTCGATAGAGTTTCCATCCCCTCTCGGGGAAGATGTTCTGTGAACAAAGCCCGCTATATGGCACTGGCTATATGGCGACTGAAGTTTCCATCCCCTCTCGGGGAAGATGTTCTGTGAACTGTCGTTTTATTGCCTTACCGCCGCACGACAGCATTGCCGATGCTTGTTTCCATCCCCTCTCGGGGAAGATGTTCTGTGAACATACTACCATTGGCAGTATGAAAGGTGGCATGGTTATGTTTCCATCCCCTCTCGGGGAAGATGTTCTGTGAACTATTTTTTACATCTTTTTAATTTTGCAGGACTGTTTTTGTTTCCATCCCCTCTCGGGGAAGATGTTCTGTGAACTTTAGAAATGTTTTTGGTTTTCACTTAGCCTTAGGCTTATTGTTTCCATCCCCTCTCGGGGAAGATGTTCTGTGAACCCCTCGCTCAGGGAGCCTTACCCTGCAAGGCTTTCAGCCTGCAAAATGACAGACCTATTTTCTTCGGATAAAATTTATTCTCATGCCAAGGATTTTAGGAGCTGAAAACTACTCCCAGCAAGGCATCGACACACCTAGACGAAGTTATGCGGTTTTCAAGGTTCCGAGGGGGGTGTGTCACTAAAAATCGCCAAAAACACCCAACCAAAAATAGCATATCTCATATTCGCCCCACCAGCAAACAACTTCAACGATCTTAACATCCTCTATAATTTCTATAGAAACTCTAGAAATCAGCGCCAACAACATGACCAAAGCAACAGTATCAGCTCATGTTAGCCAAGAAATAATCGATCGGCTAGTGGTAGCAATTTTAAGCAGGACAAAATAGCAGAAATATTGCACTTGCCCTCATCCCCCAGCCCCTTCTCCCAAGGAGGGAGAAGGGGAGCCGGAGCACCAAGCGCAGTCTCTTGCTCCCTCTCCCATTTTGGGAGAGGGCTGGGGTGAGGGCAAGTGCAACAATGTCCCGCTTAAAATTGGTACCCTCAGCTAGACTCAATCGCCCAAACAGGACAACGCAACCGATCGCAGTATTAATAGAGAAAATTACCCAGACCACGATCGATGCTCAAAATCAACTACTTCACGACTCAGCTATAAGGATCACAAACCACCTAGAACTAGAAGAAAACGACATATTGGAGCAGTGGTAAAAATCACCAGAGCCATTACAATAGCCCGATCGACAGTAAATATTTCCGCGCTAACTGCGAATACTTCTTGGCATTATCGTAAGGTATCCCTAGATCGATCGCGATCAACTTTAAACTATCCCCATTTTCTTGACGGGCAACAATCGTCGCCCACAGCAAAGCCGCATTAGCCGCCCGATCGCCCCCCTGACGCTTTTTACTCGCCAGAAAAATTGGCTGAAGCTCAGCAATTCGCGCATTAACAGCTCCAGAATCGATCGCAATCGACAGAGCCACTGACTTTTTAACAACAGACTGCGCCTTTTTAGTAGCAACAATATTTTTTGGCACCGCACCAGAGTTAACAGTATCGCTATCAATAGCATTGCTATTCGCCAGCGGCAAGCCCCAACCAGAGCGAGTTTGCCCCAAACCAAAAGTAACCTTATGACCAGTCCCAAAATAAGGAGCCGCTGCCACTAGGGCATGAGCAAGATGACTAAAATCTACCTGATACTGAGCCTTATTAGTGATGCCTAATTGGATACTGCCCATAAACCCCGTCACCGAACCTTGCTTCCCAGGCTGTACCTTGCTCGATCGAATATTGTGTCGGAGTAATACCACCCCTTCTCGCACCCAAGCCAAAAACTCCTCATGGTCAAATTGATAGTCACTAAAAATATTCCACCGCCGCAGATAACTATGAAACAAATTTTCTGGAATCGGCAAAGGCATATGATTACCATTTTTATGGAAAGCAGTAGCACTCAAAAAATTCAAATTTAGCTCATCGTCAAGATTTGTATTATCCCAAAGAGTTTTATAAGTAGTTGCAGCCAGATTTATTTTGCGCTGAGTAATGCTAAAAACATTGTTTCGTAAGGCGATCGTGTGAGGCGGTTGCCAGCGCTTGAGCACAGCACAGAGAGATTTATTGAGGGCAGTAATTTGACAGCGATAAGTATTGGCCGCACTGAAATTGATCGTGCGATTGGTTTGGATCACCGGGTTCGTGTCCGCCAGAAAGCCAGAGAGAGTAAACGCCTTTTCGGCTTGGTTATCGTGCAGTTCGGCAGAAAGCGCGGGGTCAATTTGGCGAATTTGTTCTAAAAACCAAGCATGAAGCCAGTAAGTATAGTTACTGGGCAAAATACAGTCTTGAGTGGGCTGGATAATGAGTTCGATGCCAATGAGATCTGGTTGTCTGGGTGCCATAAAATTTTGAGTTAAGCAAAAAGGAGCCGATTAAGCTCCTTTTTGTTTGATGGTCTAACTACTCATTTGCCGAACTTGGTGATGCGGGGGTGCTCACATGCGGCTGAGTTTCTGGGGTTTGTTCAGAACTAGACTTTTCCTCGCTAGGTACTGGCGAAGATTCTAAAGACTTGTTTGATTTTTCTTGATTTGGCTCCGCAGGTGCGGCTGGTTGCCCCTCTGGTTGTCCAGATACCAGCGGTTTTGCTGCCTCAGATTTGTCATTAGCTTTATTGCCCAAAGGTGGCCCGGCTGTAATCACTACGAAATTATCGGGGTGGAGTAGCTCTTTGGCTGCTTGGTTGACCTGAGCCAATGTGACCGATCGAATCTTATTCGGAAACTCCCGGATCTCATTTTCGGGCAAACCATAGACCAAGTTACTCAGGCTGGTACCGGCCACATCGTCGGCGGAACCAAGTTCTACTGTATAGTTACTGGCGATCGACTGTTTGGCATTGTCTACCTCGGCTGCTGACAGCCCCTTATTTTTCACATCCCGAATCAGCTCAATGCTTTTTTCCACGGCTAACTTGGCATTGTTGGGGTCAGTCTGCATCGAAATCAAAAATGTGCCCTGACGTTTACCAGCCGCAAAGCTGCTATAGATGCCATAGGTGAGGCCAAGTCGATCGCGAATTTCGGTGCCTAAGCGACTCGAAAGAGTGTCGCCACCCAGCACTTGGTTCAGCACCAAAGCCGCATAGAAACGGGGATCGCGGCGATTGATCGCCTTGTTGCCCATAATCGTTACTGACTGGGTTTTGCCGACGATCGTAGGCTGAATCACCACATTTTTGGCCGGTAGCTGGGGTTCTGCATAGCTCAGAGTCCGGCTTTCTTTGGCCTTACTTTGCCAGTTGCCCAAGGTTTTTGCTAGTAGCTGTTTGGCACTAGCCGGATCAAAATTACCCACCAAAGCTATTTGAGTGTTTTGGGGTTGGTAGAGCTGACTATAAAACTGCGCTAGCTCCTGGCGATTAATCGACTTCAACGAAGCCAAAGTAGGGAAATTAGTAAAAGGGTGATTTTGAGGATAAATAGCTTGCTGGAAGCGTCGCCGCGCTACCGAGCTAGGGTTATCTAGCTCTGCTTGCAGAGCAGTGAGTGCCCGCTGCCGACTATTGGCAAAATCCTTAGCCGGAAAGTTAGCATTTTGCAGCACATCGCCTAGGGTTTGGACTAAAACTGGCAAGTCTTCAGCCAGAGCATTACCCCCGATCGTCACTCCTTCACGGCTAGCGCTAAAGCCTAAGCTGGCACCGCGATTTTCTAAGCCTTTAGCTATTTCTAATGCTGATTTAGAGGTGGTGCCGTTCATCAGGTTGCTAGCCGTCAGACTAGCCACTCCGGCCTTAGCGGGAATATCAAACTCAGTACCAGCCGTAATATTGCCCTGCAAAGTGACCGTCGGACTGCTAGGATCTCTTAACAGCAATAGCTTCAGCCCGTTAGGTAAAATAGTGGCCTGAGGTAAGCTTTGGTTACTAGCTAAGCTATCGATCGGCGCTTTGGGTAAATATTTTTGTAGCTCACTCGGATCTAAAGGAGCGCCTAGATTGGCGGCAGCATTATGTCCGGTGCCGCCGCTAGCCGGTTTACCCTTGCTGTTGTCTGGCTCAAAGAAACCAACCACTCGCTTGCTAGGTACTAAGTATTTGCTGGCCACCCGCTGCACATCGGCAGCGGTGACTTTTTGGACATTGGCCAAATATTTATCAGTAAACTGATAGTCTCCAGAAGTGGTTTCGTCATTGCCCAACTGGCGGGCTTGACTGCCAATATCTCGATAAGAAAGGAGGTATCCGGCGCGAAGCTGAGACTTTGCTCGATCGATTTCTACTTTGCTGGCAGGAGTCTTTTGAATTTTGCCAATTTCGGCCTGAATTACTTTGTCAATTTGCGCCAGTGGCTTACCAGGATCAGTAGTGGCACTATATTCATACCAACCACTACCGGCGAGATTTGCCGCGCCAGCGCTAACACCACTAACTTGACCAGTTTCTACCAACCGCTGATACAAACGAGAACTGCGTCCAACGCTCAGAATGTAGTTCATTACATCCAAAGCCGGTACATCTGGATCGGTGGCATTAGGCAGAGGATAAACCGCATTAATTAAGGCATTACTACCTGGTTCCCGCAGAGTGATCGACCGAGATTTCACCACCCGAGGAGTCGCTACCGGAGTTTTCACGGTAACAGGGCGGCTAGGAATTGGTTCCATAATATTTCGCACTTCGGCCAAAATCTGATCGGTATCAAAGTCTCCGACTAGCACCAATACGGCATTGTTCGGGGTGTAGTAAGAAGAATAGTACGATCGAACCTGTGGCTCGGTAAAAGTCTGCACATCTGCTTTGGTGCCACCCACCGAAAGACCATAGGGGCTATCGGGGAGAGCGAGTTCTTGCACTGCTTTACCTAAGCGGTAGGCTGCGCTGTTTTCGTTGCCTTGCAATTCTGAAATTACTACCCGCTTTTCGCCTTCTAACAGCTTGGGATCAATAATGGCATTTTGCATTCGATCGGCTTCTAAGGCCAAAGCACTGGCTATTTTGTTCCGTTCTAGGGTTTCGTAATAAACAGTGTGGTCATAGCTGGTAAAAGCATTAAAATCACTTCCCAAAGCGCTCAACAAGCGACCAAACTGTACCGGACGAGTTTTGGTGCCTTTAAACAGCATGTGCTCTAGCTGGTGAGCAATGCCATTAACCCCAGGCGCTTCATTGCGAGAGCCAATTTTGTACCAAACCTGCACTGTGGCCACGGGGGCGTTGTGAACTTCTTTCGTCAACACCACCATGCCATTTTTTAAAACGGTGCGTTTGACATTTTTGGTCAGTGACTCAGTAGAACTGGCGTTAATAGCCACTACTGGATCGATATCGCCAGGATTCTCTGGGGTGGTGGGATTAATTGCTGCCTGACTGGCAAAGGCTAACACTGGCCCAGCCAAGATCGCGCACAGCGCAGCGTTAACTAAAAATGCGAACCAGCGGTGTCGTCGCCAAGCTCCCCAAAAATTCATTAGAGTGACCCCAAATTAAAAATGATTGCGTTCTATTTGATGCTGACTGCCTGATTAGGACTTCCTGCCCTTAGTAGGTTTTATGTTAACACAGGAGGAATTCAGCCAGATTCGCCAATTTTTCGACATTGTTATTCTGGATCGACAGATTGCTTGGCTTGTTCCCAAGCCTGCTGCGCAGCATCAATTTTGCCAAAAATATCCGTAGCTGGCTGACGTTTTTTGAGTCGATCGAGCTGATACTTCTTTCTCAAGGCTTCTAAGACGGCGGGCGGAGTTGGCGGCGGTGTCCAGGCAAAGTCGCTGGCTGTATAAAAGGGCAACCGCGAACCCAATTCTTCTACCGGCTGCTCAGGTAAGCGCACCAAAAAATATTCCCGCCGCCGCCGAATATCGGCATATCGATCGCCAATTTCATTCAAAACCCCTACTACTTGGCTAGGATGATGGTTACTTAGAGCTACTCTGACTTCTAGATCTTCTAGGGGAATGCCATATTTTTCCATTTGATGCAAAATATCCCCAGATAAATACTCGGGCAACTCAGGATTAATCGCCGTACTCAAAGCCGCCCGCGCTTTGTTCAAATGCTCTTGCACTTCATCCGCCACCGCAATTCCGGTAATGTCATGAGACTCAACACTGAGTTCGGCCAGAGCATCGATCGCCTCTTGTAAATGAGCAATGGTTCTTTGAATGTACTGATAATCCATAAATGATGCCGTTTAACCCTGTACGATACCTATTAAACATTAAACTCAATGTTCAAATTTTTAAAATAGCGACTGTCAGCCATTGATTGTGGGCTACAGAACACACCAAGAAATCCAGAAATTCCACGTGACTTTCCTAAAATCTCTCCTCGCTGCCTGGGCTTTTTATCTCTGTTTACCCGCTCCAACCAAGATGGAGCTAGATTTCAGTCGCATAGCCCGCTGGGCACCCATTATGGGCTTAATCTTAGGCGGAATTCTCTGTCTCTGCGACTACGGCTTAGCATTACTAGCAATGCCCTTAGTGGTGCGATCGACCATCATCATCTTGCTCTGGCTGCTGCTTACCGGGGGTCTACATCTAGATGGAGCCATGGATAGCGCCGATGGCTTGGCCGTAACCGATCCAACTCGTCGCTTGGCTGTAATGGCCGACAGTGCCACCGGAGCCTTTGGTGCCATGGCTGGAATGGCAATTCTGAGTGTAAAAATTGTCAGCCTGAGCACCATTAGTCAACAGCGCTGGCTGGTGCTATTAATGATGCCAGCTTGGGCCAGATGGGCGCAGGTCTGGGCGATTTCGATCTATCCCTATCTCAAAGCTGAGGGCAAAGGAGCGATGCACAGCAAAGGAGTAGAACCTATTCCCGATCTTTTAGGTGGCCTGTTGGCCTTGGGGATGGTGGCTGCTGCACAGTTTTATTGGCAGCCAGTAGCCTTAATTCCAGCAATGGCCTTGGTGGGATTGGCGTTGAGTTACTTGGTGGGTAAATACTTCGATCGAGCTTTTGGTGGCCATACCGGCGATACTTATGGCGCAGTGGTAGAGTGGATAGAAGCGATCGGCCTCGCCATCTTTACTCTGCCTTTTTGGTATCAGTGACATAGAATCTCTCAATAAATCCTGTGAGTAAATTATCTATTTCTCAAATCGGTGCTCCAGTACTGCGTCAGACGGCTCAAGACGTAGAGTTTCCTCTATCTGCGGCCATCCAGCAGCTCGTTATTGATTTGATCTACACCGCCGAATTGGCTAATGGGGTGGGGATTGCTGCGCCCCAAGTGGCGGCTAGTCTCAACTTGTTTATTTTGGCCTCCCGGCCTAGCCCCCGCTACCCCCAGGCTCCCACCATGGAACCTACGGCGATTATTAACCCTAAAATCATCGATCGCAGCAGCGAAAATATCGGGGGCTGGGAAGGCTGTTTGAGTGTCCCCGATCAAAGGGCTGTAGTGTATCGTGCCCGCTGGGTTGATGTGGAGTATTGCAATATGCAGGGAGAGCTACAGCACAAGCGTTTTAGCGACTTTGTAGCGCGTATTTTTCAGCACGAATACGACCATTTACGGGGTGTGCTGTTTATCGATCATGTTAGGCCAAATGACTTAGTTTCCGAGGAAAAATATCAGCAGATTTGCTTCGACCCCTTACCCAGCCAGGAACATTCTGTAAGTTGATGTAGTCCAGAGAGTAAATACACATGGGTTGTTGTCTCGATCGCTCCGCTTGCGCCCAGGCGATCGAGATAAATCTAGAGTGTTACAAGAAGATCATTGAGGATTCATGAACATGAAAAACACATTAACTGCATTGACTGTACTTGCTAGCGTACTAGCTGTTGCTCAAGTTCCGGCTATGGCTGGCGGTGTTGGTAACAATACACTTGGTCCTTCGGTGAGACTAGGAAATGGTAACAGCATTTTCAGCATCGATGGAAAGTTTGGGGTGGCTAATAACCTTTCTTTGCGTCCTTACGTAGCATTTCCTTCTGGTGGTACTGATTTTGGTACTAGCTTGACCTATGATTTCGATCTTCGTCGCACACCAATCACTCCTTTCATTGGTGCAGGTGTGAATATTGGTACTGCCAACATTCCTGGTGCTTCCAGCACTACTACAGGCTATGCTCAGCTTGGTGCTGATTTCAATGTCAGCAGAGATTTTGCTCTACTCGGTTCTGTAAACATTCCTTTTAACAGCAGTGGTGGTACCAACGTTACTTTGGGTGCTGGCTTGCGCTTCTAAAGTAGATTGATGTAATTATCCCGGTGCAGCTACAAAACAAACCCTTTGGCAAATATGCTGGAGGGTTTGTTGTTAACTATTACCCCGATATCAAAGCGGGCTGCTGAATAATCGGAGAAATGAGCTGAGGATAGCGACGCTGTAAATCGTCAATTTTGGCTGTTGCACCCCAGCGGGCATAGCAATAGTAGGCTTTTTGGAAATAATCGGCAGCTATTGTTGCTTGCCCTCGTTCTAAATAGAATTTAGCGGCTAACTCATTGCCGATCGCTTCTTCATGTAAATATTTGTGAGTCTTGGCTCCAGAAATTGCTAGGTCATATAGTTCGATCGCCTCAGTGAATTTTCTTAAGACCCGGCAGCGCTCGGCTGCAATCAGATCAACTTTATGCTGAAAATTACCTGGCATCAGCTTAGCTCGTTTTAACAAGTTACGTTGATTGATTAACACTTGTTTCATCAGATGTTTTTGAACAAATGGCTTGCTATCGGGATAGGCCGCTAAACGAGTTAGGGCATCAAATAGCCAAATTTGGATTTTGGTCATCCCGGTTGTTTGGGGAGATTCGTAGAGTAATTGAGTGTCAGCATAACTTAAAGCAGTAGGAATATCGTTAAATATATAGGCTGAAAAAGTCCGAAAGCCATATAGGGTAGATAAAAAAGAAGATTCTTTGCTAGCGTTAGTCGTGATGGTCGCAACAGAACTAGGTTTCTCATGTAAATCTAAAATAGTTTGGCGCAGCAGGGCAAAGTATAGCTGACTAGATTCATCTTTAGATTGAACAATTATTTTGGCCATTGCTGGCATTTTGTCCATGATTTCATCTAAGGGTACCCCCGCAAAAAACCTGGTCAACATCGACATGCCAGCGCTCACCCCCAGAAAGGTCAGGTTACAGCTCTCCTGGGCAGCCAAAATACTTGCATCCATGAGCGGAATACTATTGCGTAATGCTTGCTGCCAAGGCTGGGAGAACCAGGGAATAATCACCTTAACTTTGGCGGTGATCGCTAGGTTTTGATACCGATCGGCCAAAATCATGGCTAACTGACCTATTTGATAGCTTTTATCTAAAGCACCCGTACTAGAAAGCACCATAGAATAATGAGCATAAAAACTGGCCGCCAGTGGGCTGTTGCCATGTTGAAGAGTGATTCTCACTCCCACAGCGGCCAAAACCACCAATAATTTTTGAGAGCACAGGTAAGCAGGCATTTGCAGCAAATCTAAAATCCTCAGGGCAGCAACTTTTTCGGGCAGCACCATTTCGGGCAAGTTCAGCAGGTCTTCAGCAGATTTTTTGCTCAGAGCTACTTTGGTTTTGATTAACTCTTGAAATAAATCTAATTTGTGGGGGTGCGATTTGATATTAATGCCTAGTTGTTGTAGAACTTCCAGCCCACTATCGATCGCCTGCTGATGCTGCTTTTGAATGGTGTGAAATTGAATAATTATCTCATAGGTTTTAATTCGATCAATTGTTGACCTAGCTTGCTTCAAAACTACTTTGGTCAGAGCGGGTACAGAGGCAAAGTCACCGTTCAAAAAAGCCACTTCTGCTAAAATCTCATGCAATGTTAAGGCTAAATTGTACTGCTCTGACCAACCACTCAATAGCTTGATGCCGACCTGAGCATAGTTAGAAGCTGCACTGTAGGCTGTGGCGGCTTTGGCTTTTTGGGCAGCTTGTAAATTTAACATTACCAGCATCTCTCGTTCACTGGGTTTTTGAATTAGTTCTATGGTCAGGTTAAAATGATTGACAATTTCAAAGAGCTTTTCTCGACGCTGTTCATCAGAAGTATTCGCTAACAGTAAGCGACCAATTTCTAGGTGAGCCTGTTGTTTTTGCCGTTCGGGAATTAAAGAATAAGCCGCTTGCTGCACTCGATCATGGAGAAATTGGTAAGTGGAGTTCACCGGCTTCTCTGAGGCGAAATCTTGACTAGCATCAGATTGAAAGAATTTATAGACTTGGCTAGTTGGTAAAATCAAGCCAGACTGTAATCCTTCCCAGAGGGCATCTGTAACAATTAGTCTGGACTGTTCCGAGATGATCACCAAGGTTTCTAGATCAAATTGATTACCAATACAGGCTGCTAATTTAAAGATTTGTTGAGCAGCTATAGGCAATCTTTGTAACTGGTCAGCCATCAATTCCACCACATTATCTGTGACAGACAATGATTGAATTTGTGCTAAGTCACATTCCCAATATCCCCGTCGATTAAAGCGGATCTGACCATCGGTATGTAATGCTTTTAAGAACTGAGTGGTAAAGAAAGGATTCCCTTGAGTTTTGCGATCGACTAATTCAGCCAAAGACTCGGTTCGCTCGATCGGGCAATGCAAAGTGTCAGCAATTAGTTGATTAGTATCGGCCAAATTGAGTGGAGTAAGCAAAATTGTCTGCACTGTTGCTGTGCGTTGCAGTTGCTCGATCGCTAAAATCAACTGATGGTCACTAGTTACTTCATTATCGCGGTATGCTCCCAGCAAGAGCAAATAGCCTCTACCGGTCATCAAAAGCTGCATTAGCTTTAAGGAGGCGGCATCAACCCACTGCAAGTCATCTAAAAATATTACTAAAGGATGCTCTGGGGTAGTAAATACCTCAATAAATTTTTGAAAAGCCAAGTTGAAGCGCTGCTGTGATGCGGTTCCTTCTATATTTCTGATGGAGGGCTGCAAGCCAATGAGCTGTTTTAGTTCAGGTAGTTCATTGATTAAAACCTGGCCATTGTCTCCTACTGCTGCCAAGATTCGACTTTTCCAGTCAGCGATCTGTTCTGGACTTTCACTTAATAGCTGTTTAATCAGATCGCGAAAGGCTTGAAAAAATCCGGCAAAAGGACGACGACGATTGAATTGGTCATATTTGCCCTTAATAAAATAGCCTTTGCGTTTGGTGATGGGTTTATGGATTTCGTTGATTACGGCAGTTTTACCAATTCCCGAAAATCCGGCCACCAGCATCATTTCGGTCTGTCCTTGACTCACTCGCTGGAAGGCATCTAGTAATGTTTTTAGCTCTGCTGTTCTACCATAGAGTTTTTCTGGGAGGGTGAATCGATCGCTAAAATCTTGTTGAGCTAATTCAAACTCATTGATTCTATTCATCGAGAGCCAGTGATGCAGACAGTTGGCGAGATCGTGCTGTATTCCGAGAGCGCTTTGGTAGCGATCTTCAGCATTTTTGGCCATTAATTTGGCGACTATTTTAGCAACCACCACCGGAACTTTCGGGTTCACCAAATTTGCTGGAATGGCGATTTGGGATAGATGGCAGTGAACTAGTTTGATCGGATCAGTAGTCCTGAATGGCAATTGACCTGTAAATAGTTCGTAGAGCGTCACCCCTAAGCTATAAAAATCACTGCGGTAATCAATGCCCCGATTCATTCTGCCGGTTTGCTCCGGTGCAATATAAGCCAGATTGCCTTCTATTAAGTCAGGATTAACAAATAGTGGGGTTTCACGCGGCAACAGAGAGGCGATCGAAAAGTCAATCAGCTTAATTTGCTTAGTGTGAGGATTAATCAGCAGATTAGTGGGATTAATATTTTTATGAATGATATTTTGCTTGCCCAGCAACTGAAGTGTGCTGGTAAGCTGAATCGCAATTTCTAAAACATCTGCCAGATTCAAAGGCTCTGGGTATTGATCTAAGGCCATGCCACCATAGTCTTCCATGACCAATGCATAGCCCCGATCGTGTTCTTCTAAATGATAGGGTCGTAGAACCCCTGGTATATCTAGATCCTTAGTGATAGTGTACTGATGACGAAAATTAATGAGGTCTTGGTAGCTGGGGTACTCCACCGGCAATAGTTTAATGATCACCGAACGGGGAAGCCCCATGGAATCTCCACTACCTTGCTTGGCTCTAAATACTACGCTGTCTGAGCTGTGTTGTAATTCTTCGACCAAATCATATCTAGAGAGAACGGGGATATTTCTAGTCATGCGATTCACTCCAATATTGTCTTGGGGCTTAACATACAAGCTTTTATTAGCCAGTATGCACAAACTGTTCATGAGGGGATAGTCTAAATTATACTACCTTCTCACGGACATACTGTTTATTTTGACCAATTCCTTGGTTCGATAGCATGAATTGTTGGCTAATTCTAGATATTATCAGCAGTTGAGAGTTTATTTACTTGGAGCTTGATGGGTTTCCATATCTTGTCTTTTGTTACGTATATTACAAAACACCTCACTGGAGTTAGCCTAGTACTGTGCTTATTTTTAATAACTCTCTTGTAATTCATCGGAGATTGAGCCGCTAGTCTCAGCAGCCAGTGATGGCTTTGGCAAAGTGATAGCTCTAGCCAAGGGTATGGTGATGTATATTGTTGCTTCAGTCAGATTAGAATTGCCGATTAGAAATAGCCCCTCATGAATTTCAATGATCCTTTTAGCGATTTTTAAACCAGTAGTTAGTTCACGCTCTGAGTTAGATACCGGATTAAATTTAATCGATGCTGACAGCTCCTCCAAAGGAATATTGCTAATGCTCACGCCTCGATTATCAATATAAAAATGAAATGCATTATTTAGAGTATGACCGTGCATGTTAACAAAATCTTTAGCGTGCGAAATCTTAAGCATATAATCTAGCAGCTCAACAATAATATATTGTAAATGCTTAGGTGTAATAGCTAAATCAGCATCTTCGATGTCAAATAATAGTTTTGGCCGTACCTGCAATTGATCGATGTGCCGAAGGGCAATCTGTTCGATCGAGATTTTAGCCGCACAGGTTGCGTGCCGATCGGCTTCTGGAACTGATGATGATAACTGGCGAGTAAACAAGAAATTTTGCTGAAACTGATCCAATTCAATTGCTGATTGATTGACCGACTCTAGCATATCCTTAATTTTAGGCAGAGACATTTTATAAAAGTTTTGCCGTAATAGCTGAACTTTATCCAAAATATTATGTAATGGGGTATCTGATTTCTTAGGAAAGCTAACTGCTAAATCTGTATTTAATTCATGTAGGCTATTTTGCAAAGAGATAATGCTATTTCGTTGCAGCTTAGATAAAGACTCAATGCGATCGTGCTGCTTTTTGATGCGGAGCATGGAGTGAACTCTTGCCCGCAGCTCCAGACCATTAACTGGTTTGTTGAGAAAATCATCAGCCCCTGCGTTTAAACAACGAGCTAAATCTTCTTTGCGGCTGAGAGATGTGACCATAATAATGGGTATGGCCTGCCACTGAGGGTTAGCTTTGATTTGCTTACATACTTCAATGCCATCAATTTCAGGCATCATCACATCTAATAAAATTAGATCAAGATCAAATTTATTTAAAAAATCAATTGCCATTGAACCACTGCTGGCATAATACAAAGTATAACCTAGAATTTCGAGCAGGGCTTCGACCACTTCAAAGTTTTCTGGCTGGTCATCCACTATTAAAATAGAGCAATTACTCATTTTGATTGTTTCCTTGAGACTACTAATTATTGTGTTGGTAGTTGTTAAACTAGATGGCTGTACTAGTTCAGATTCAACCATTCTTGGATCTTTTGGTTGAGTTGCTTTAGTTTAACTGGTTTAGTGAGGTAATCATTGGCACCAGCAGCTAAGCATCGCTCCCGATCGCCAGCCATAGCTAAGGCCGTTAGGGCAATAATCGGAATACCTACTAGTCCTGGGTTTTGCCTAATTGTCCTGATGGCTTGAATTCCATCAACATGGGGCATTTGAATATCCATTAAGATCAAATCAGGTCTTTCTTTGTGAGTAATATCGATCGCCTTGTGGCCATTTTCTGCGACAACTATTTGATATCCTTTCGCTGTTAAGTAGCTAGAAAAAGTACTGACATTAGCTTCATTATCTTCAGCCAATAAAATTAGCGGTGATACAGTTACTTGTTGGTTAGAGATCTGGGGATGAGAGGTTAAAGTATCGAAGATCGAAAAAGAACAAGTCTCTTGATCGGCCAGCAGGCAGGTGTGGGGTAAATGTACCGTAAAACAACTGCCTTGTTGAACCTCACTCTGAAGCTGAACATGGCCACCATGCAGCTCTACGATTTGCTTGACCAATGTTAACCCTAACCCGGTACCTGCATACTGACGGTTCAAATTGCTATCTAACTGCACAAATGGTTGAAACAGTTTATCTTGGTCGGCGGCACTAATCCCGATGCCGGTATCGGTGACTTTAAACTCAATCCAACTACTGCCATCTTCGCTGTCTTCTTTTTCTTGACGGACGACAGAGAGAATAACTTGTCCACCGGCAGGTGTGAACTTAACTGCATTACTGAGCAAATTAATCAGTACCTGACGCATTCGTCGTTCATCGACAGCAATGTTGCCAACTGCTGGCGGCAACTGTACATCTAGTTTGATTTGTTTCTCAAAGGCTTGCTGTTTCACAAATATTAAGCTAGAGCCACAGAGATCTTGAACAGCGGTAGTGACAATTTCTAAGTCTAGTTTATCGGCCTCAATTTTAGACACATCCAAAACATCATTAATAAGTGATAACAAATGCCGACTACTACGCCTGATCGTGCGCAAAGACTTAATTTGACGCTCATTAAGATCGCCAAATACTTCGTCTTCTAAGGCTTCAGACATGCCTAAAATGGCATTGAGAGGAGTACGTAATTCGTGGCTCATAGTTGCCAAAAATTCGTTTTTACGGCGAGTGGCATGCAGAAGTTCTTGGTTAATTATCTCTAAATTTCGATTGTTTTCACGGATTTTATCTTCATCATCTTGTCGCTTCATTTCTGCTGCTATTCGATTGGCAAAAAGTTGCAGAATAAATTGGAGAGCGCTAGTATCAGCAGGGAGAGGCTTGGTATCAATGACTCCTAAATTCCCAATGATCTTACCTTCAAAATCTCTAATAACTACGCTAATATAGCTTTCACCTTGTAAGCTAGCCAGGGCAGTAGCAGTAGGAAAATGAGCTTGCAAATTTTCATGGAAAATCCCCCAAGAGTTTTGGTAAGTTGCGAGGCAGGGTGTTCCAGCTAACTCCATTTCGTAGGGTTCGATTAATTCGCCGCCTGTCCACAGCGAAATCATTTGAGATTTGTGGAAGGACTGATCGAGTAATTTGGTCAAAAAAGTGTACCGCACCTCAAATATTTCTGCTAAATATTTGGTACATGTGCGGTAAAACTCGGCTCCAGTTTTGCCCGCAGTCCCTTCTACAATTGCTTTTAGGGCATCTTCTTTTCGTTTATTTTCTCGCAAAGAGGCTGCTATAGATTTATTGGTACTTTCGGTGATCGCATCAGCCTGCTGAATTATGTATTCAACATGATCCTGCTCGACTAAATCTACTTCAGCGAGATCAATAGTTAAACTTGCGTTCATTGTGAACTATTCCTTTAGTTTTAAAATATTTATTGGTCTTTCTATAAACAAAGGTTCAAGAAAAACTGAATTTATGCGATGGCCAAGCTAAAAGGCTCCCAGGGCTGGGGATCGATCGCCTCAGTAATTAAAGAATTACTCTTCAGTAAACTCTGGAACTCTGCAACTGAGCCTTCGGCAGTTAATATCGACATCAGCAAGCCTTCAAATTTCACATCACCACCAGCGGCTGTGGGTACAATAAATTTGGGTTTCAAGAGCTGGCACAGCGCGATCGCACTTGCTTTGCCCTTGATCACTGCTCCCAACAGCGGCAGCTTCAGATCGATCAACGGCGTGATCACTACATTGATCGGCAGTTCTGTAGCCAACATTGGCGAATGATAACCATGAGGCTCGTAATACAGATTGATTTGATCATCACGCAGTATGTAGCCATTTTCGATCGCCGTTGGCCCGACCGGTGATCCAGGTACTGCTTTGATGATGACTCCAGAAAAATCATGGCTTTCACCCGGTGACAGAGCTGTGATCTGTTGATAACCGAGATTTTTGACTACTTTGGCAGCACTGGGCGAGGCCACTACTGGAATCGATCGATCCAGTGCTTGTAAAGTAGGCAGATGGGCGTGGTCTGGTAATCCTTGGGAGAGCAGAATCAGGTCAATGTTGGTGGGGATAGGTCGCTGGACAGTTTTGCTGCCCAAGAACAGCCAGGGCAGGTTGCCAAAACTGAGATCGCCTACTAGCCAAGGGTCTAGTAAGATACTTTTACCGCCCATTTCAATGAGCCACGAATTGCTGTCTAGCCAAGTAAGTTGCATGGAATTTTGCTGGTTGCTTTTATCTAACTCTAGCACTGTGTATTTTCGTGTGCCACAGTGTTTCCATCTAATTACTAACAAATCAGCTTAAATAAGAAGATAGACATGTAGGAGTAGTTTTTGTTTGCAACTCTGCAATGCTTAATTCATCAGGCTCTGCCAGCTCTGCCGATCTAGATACGCCGATATTTTTGGGGATCACCGAAGAATCTGGGGGGGTGATTGGGTGATTAGCAAGATTGCTCTGGGTAAATTTAAGTAAGAGAATTCCCTTACAGACCAGATCGTAGACCAAATCACGGTTAACGCTGTTGATATAGTCAACATACTGGGGTTGGGTCATAAAAATCTCTTGTAACCGTAAGTATAATTGCTGACTAATGGGGTAAGTTGTGAAATAGAGATTATCTGGAGCAAATAATTCCACCTTTTGATCTCCGGTATGAGGATCGATTTCGCAGCGGAAACATAAATCTGGATGAAGGGCTAGATAGCACTTCTCCACCTGAGGATGTGCCAACCGATCGCGCTGACGGAAATATTGACGCACTTCCGCCTCGATCGACTGATGAGGATTATGAATAGTCCGGGTATAGTAAGTCCCCTGCTGGTTAGACTTATTCTGATTCAACTTATGCAGGCGCTTGATGAGAATGTAACCAAAGTTGACCGCAGTCAAGCCAGCTCCATGAAAATTACCCAGCCAGCGATCGAGTTCATCCCGGTACTCACAGATTGTTTGTCCAAAGGGAGCATGAGAATGAGGCACGGCAAACAAAATATCATCTCGATCGGCGGTGTGCAAAATTAATTGATCGGCTGCGCCACCTTGCCACCATTTAGCTAGTTTATTTTGGTATTTGGGTAAATCAACTAAGTCAGTGACAATAAATAATCGGCCATCAGCAGTCAGATGATCGGCGCTGCCACTAATAATTTGCGCCAAAATCTCTTCTCCATTGGCACCGCCATCTCGAAAGCGGTAGTCTTTGCTGGGGCTAGGAACAAAGGGCGGATTGGCCAAAATGATGTCGAATTTGCCCGAGATAGCCTCATATAAGTTGCCCGATCGAAACTTGACATGCTCAATGCTATTTAGCTGGGCGTTGAAACGGGCAAAGCGCAGAGCGCGTAGATTGATATCAACTCCTACCACCTGATGGGCATAGCGACTGGCGGTTAAAGCCTGAATGCCACTACCAGTGCAAAGATCTAGGACACAATCTACGTTATGGCGTGGCGCGGTATAAACTAATCCCATGCTATCCATACCCAAATACATCACCGGATCTTCATTGATGGTGTCTTCGGGTAACAGCATGTAGCGATGGTCAGTGGCAATATATAACCCGGCGGCATCAAATAGATCTACTCGTGACGACCAATGCTCACCTCGGGGAATTAGCAAACCCAGATTTACTAGAGCCGTAAACAGATCGGGAGTAAACAGATTTTGCAGATCGGCTTTGGGTAGCGCAACTCTAAGATGGAAAAGCCTAATTAAATTACTTAAGGAATCATTTTGGGGCAAAAGATATTGATCGTAGTAATGAATACGGGTGGGTTCAATGTGCTGTTGAGAAGTTACACCCAATAATTCCGAAATCTTGGCATCGGTGTATTCCCAACGATGCAGACAATCATAGAGTTGACGCAGGATGGTACGAGCCGAAAAATCTTCGTTGGCAAAGGGAGCAAAGGTATATTCGGCAACTGTAGTTAATGGTGAGTCTGGAGGTGTTGGCTTAATTTCACTAAGCTGTGGTTTTAATTGATACCGATCGAGTTGTTGCTGTGCCCACACAACTTTACCCTGAAGCTCTCGTGGTGAGAGCTGCCATGCTTGGCGCAAATCTGCTAATTCTCGCTGCTGATTGCGCAGTACAGTAATTAACAGTTGGACTTCTGACCAATCGTAAGTTGTGGGTTTGATTTTGCTCTGTAGCTTAATCAAGATAGATTTCCCTAATGGATCTGGTAGTAATACGACAGAGGGTGATAGCTGAGTTTGAAGTTGGCGCAGGCCACGGACATGAGGAAAAAGGCGGCTAGTTTCTTTGTAAACAGCGCCGGTAGCAGATAATTTTTGGAGTTCTGCTAACGACCAAGGACAATTATGGGTTTTATTGTGAAATAATGCCTGATCGAGTTTAGCCATCAAATCTATTACGCCAGGAGCATTAGCTGGCAAACCTTCTGGCAGCGAGCTATCAGCAACTTTCCTGAGATGTTCGGTGTAGTTCAGCACCGGCACATGTCGTTTACTAATCCAGAAGTTTTCCAGCGCTAAATAGTCAATATCAGTATTCAAGAAAGTCTCGATCGCCTCCAGGGGAGTCTCGACGATCGGCTGTCCGGCCACGTTAAAACTGGTGTTCAATAGCACCGGTACCCCCTGGCGCTCTTGCACTAATTGGTGACAAAGACCATGAAAATAAGGATTATCTACGGCTGTTACTGTCTGCACCCGCCCAGTGCCATCAACATGGGTCACGGAGGGAATCAAATCATGAAATTCTTTTTTGATTTGCGGCACCACCAACATGAAAGGTGCCGCAACCTGTTGCTCAAATACTGTCGATACCGATTCCAGCGGAATTACCGGAGCAAAAGGCCGAAAGGCTTCGCGGAACTTGACTCTGGCATTGATAATATCTTTCATTCTCTGAAATGTCGGATCAGCCATGATTGATCGCTGACCTAAAGCACGCGGGCCGTATTCAGATCCTCCGGCAAACCGAGCGACGATGTTTCCTTGTGCCAGCGACTGGGCAGCGCGGGGGACGATCGCCGGAGGCGACAATTCTTCAACGACGATATCGGCGGCAAACTGCGCAATAGCAGACTCTACTTCTGCTGTACTGTATTGCTTCCCAAAACCAGCTTTTGTTAATACTGACCACTCGCTACCACCGGCCTGATGGTACGCCCACAAAGCGCAGCCTGCGGCAATCCCAGCATCGCCAGCAGCCGGAAAGATAAAAATATCATCTAGATTAAGTTGCTGTAAAAGCTTGTAGTTAGCTACCGAGTTTAAGCCAACCCCTCCAGCAATACACAACTTCTTTAAACCAGTGCGTTTAACAGCCAAATCAACAATATGTAGCAATGCTTGCTCTAATTCTTGCTGAACTTTATAGGCCAAGTCAACTAAGTAATGGCGGAGATAAGGCTTACCTTCGCCATTGTCATACAGTTTTTCTAGTGCGGCAATTTCTAAGAAAATATCATAGGCCGAAATTTTTAGGCTAAAGTCATCGGCCATTGTTTGAATCCAGCGTTGAAAATGGGGCTGATGTCGGCCAAAGGGTGCCAATCCCATCAATTTCCCCGATTCCGCGTGGCGTACTTTTTCGTTGAGCTGACTAACAAACCCGGCTTTGCGTGTCACATACTCATAAACGCAACCCAAAGTAGAAAGTCCGACTAAATGTGCTGCAACGGTTTCACTGTGGAGAGTGGTGAGTTTATTGCCTTTACCTGTATAGATTGTGTAAGATTCGGTCTGTCGATCGACAGTGCTGCCCGAAGCATCAACTACTAAAACGATCGATTCGGCAAACCCTGAGGGATAATATGCAGAATAAGCATGAGCTAAATGATGACTAGGAATCTTTTGTACTTTATTGATTAATTCTGGAGGCAAAACCCGCCGCAAAATATCGGGGGCATAATCATGTCCCGGCATATTGGCCGTGATTGTCTCTAAATCTCCCATGGCAATACCAATAGTGTCGATCGCGTACCGCATGGCTTCATGAGGCAGTTGAATCTGACTAGCATCACCGGGCGAATGCAGCATATAGCCGGGACTGTATTTTTGTCGATCGATTCTTTCTTGTTCGATCGCCACTATTATTTCACCGTCTTTGACAATTGCTACTGATCGTTCATGTCCTAAATTGATGCCGAGATGATACTGCATAAAAAGATAGATTTTTTCGTTAAGTGAAGCACATTGACCCTGCCATTTTGGTGATTTCCATCAGAAACTTGGCCTTTGCTATAAACAAAAGCCGTGCTTGTTTCCAAGAGGGTAAATGTTATATTTACCCCTGCAAATCACTAATAAGGTGTTGATCTGGAGTTTAGACCAACCCGGCAAAAAATGTAACCGTATAGACCTACTAAATATTTAATTACTTACTTGAAAACTGCCTCAAAACTACAAATTACTTGTTATGGGCAGTGCTGAAAAACTTGAAAAGTTTTTCAAGAATGTGAATGCATACAATGATTAAATAAGAAGTGATCTAGATCATTTATTTTTGTCCTGTACTTACTACTCGGTTTACTCGTGACTAAGACTGCAATGGCAGATTAACCATAAAACAACTACCCTTCCCTACTTGACTATGTAGAGCTACATTACCACCATGTAGTTCTATAATTTGTTTGACAATAGCTAGCCCCAATCCAGTACCAGCATATTGTCGATTAAACTTGCTATCAATTTGAATGAAGGGTTGAAATAGTTTAGATTGATCTTCTAGTGCAATACCAATTCCAGTATCTGTTACTTCAAAACACAAATATTCTTCACCATTTTCTTGAGATTTTAATAAAACTCGTAAATTCACACTGCCATTTGCTGAAGTAAACTTAATAGCATTACTTAGTAAGTTAATCAACACCTGTCGAAGGCGACGTTCATCAACATCAATGGTAATTATATCTACTAGTATTTCAGAGCGAACTATAATTTGTTTGCTAGCGGCTTGCTGTTTAATAAAGTCTAAACTAGAGTTGCAAAGACCACCTAAATCTGTGGGGGCAATATCAAGTTCTAATTTTCCTGCGGCAATCTTAGAAACGTCTAAGATATCATTAATCAACGCTAGTAAGTGCCTACCACTCATTTCAGTCATGGCAACCCATTTAAGCTGATCTTGATTGAGTGGCCCAAAAACTTCTTCTTGTAATCCTTCAGACATCCCAATAATGGCGTTAAGTGGTGTGCGTAGTTCGTGGCTCATGGTAGCTAAAAACTCGTCTTTTAGACGAGTAGCATGAAGTAGCTCTTGATTAGTTAATTCTAAATAATAATTTGTATTTTTAATTTTCTCTTCGTCAGATTGACGTTTCATTTCGGTAGATACCCGATTAGCAAAAAGTTGCAAAATAAACTGGAGGGTAGAAATATCCTCTGGCAAAGGCTTAGTATCAATAACTCCCAAATTGCCAATGATGTTTCCCTCGAAATCTCTAATTACCACACTGATATAGCTTTCGCCTCCTAAGCTAGCCAAAGCAGTAGCAGTAGGAAAACGAGCTTGCAAATCTGAATGGAAAATCCCCCAAGAGTTTTGATAGGTTGCGAGGCAGGGCGTTCCAGCTAAATCCATTTCATAAGGCTCAATTAACTCTCCCCCTGTCCAAAGTGAAATCATCTCCGATTTTGTAAATGATGGATCTAGAAGCTTGGTTAGAAAGGTATAGCGCACCTCAAAGATCTCAGATAGGTATTGAGTACAGGCTTGGTAAAAATCTACGCCAGTTTTACCAGCAGTTCCTTCCACAATTGCTCTCAAGGCAGATTCTCTCCGCCGATCTTCTCTGGCAGATTTCTCAATCTCGATCGATCTCTGTGTTAATGATTCATAAAGTTGAGCATTTTGCAGAGTGATCACAGTCTGAGTGGCAATTATTTCTAGCATGGTTTGCTGGTTCAAACTGAAAACTCCCGGCGTATGCCGATTTTCTAAATAAATTATCCCTCTTATTTCTCCTTGGTTAATTAAAGGCAAACACATGATACTTTGAGGCTGGTAGTGATGCAAATATTCATCCTCTAGCAATATCTCTGAACCCTTGGTCAAAATTATGGTCTGGCCAGAATGTCTGGTCTGGTTAATTAACTTTAGCGGTAAATAGCTACAGTCCTCTAAAGGAGAATAGGTAAGCTGGAAAGGCTGATTGACTGCTCTTGCTCGATCGATAGGAATATTGGGATCAGTGCCATATACTTGCCAGCAATTTTGATGATCAAGTAGAATCGGAATGCAGATTTCTGCTCCCGAATTTTTTAAAAGTATTTGACAAAGCTGATCAATTAGGGCTGACAACTCAATAATGCCAGATAAAGCTTGAGTTGATTGAATTACGGCCACTAGATCGAAGGTGCTACTACCGCTATGCATCAGTCTGGTGGTGGCCGCTTGGTTAATTGCAGCCCGGTTAATTGCAGCCAGTGGGTAAAGGCTGCTGGTTAGCTGCCGAGACTGAATAATTGAGGCCAACAGTTGGGGATAACGCTGTTCTAGGTCATCAGTTTTGGCCTGAGCACCCCACCGGGTATAGCAATGATAAGCTTCTTGCAAGTAAGTCGCCGCAATTTTTTCTTTACCCCATGCCAGATAAAATTTTGCGGCTAGCTCGTTGGCCAGTGCCTCTTCTTGCAGATATTTATGCGCTTTAGCTCCCGCGATCGCCTGATCGTACAGCTCCATGGCCGCAGTGAATTTGCCTAACACCCGACATTTTTCGGCTGCAATGAGATCACATTTATGCTGGAAGTTCCCTGGCATCAATTTTGCTCTGATCCAGAGGTTTTTTTGTAAAATTTTCACTCGCTGGAGCAGTTGTTTTTTGGTTGCCCGATCACTTTGAGCATAAGCCGCGAGGCGGGTAAGAGCATCAAATAACCAAATGTGAATTTTGGTCATTCCGGTAGTCTCTGGCGACTCATAGCGAAGCTGCTCATCGGCATAATTTAGAGCAGTAGCAATATCTGATAAGAGATATGCTACATAGGTCTTAAAACCATACATGGTAGATAAGAACGGCTTTTCTTTGCCAGAGATCTCATCTAGCTGCATCGATGAACGCCCGCGCAATTGCTGAATTGTTGCGAGTAATAGATCAAAATATTGCTGACTGGATACATCTTTAGATTTAATCACGACTTCTTGTAAGTCAGACAGGCGATCGCCAATTTCATCGAGGGAAATACCTGCAAAAAATCTGGTTAGCATCGACATCCCGGTGCTAATCCCCATAAAAGTCAAGTTGCCACTGTCTATAGCGGCTCTCAGGCTCTCATCTATCAGGGGAATGCTGCTGCGTAGTTCTTGCCGCCAAGGTTGAGAGAACCACGGCACAATCACCTTGACTCTGGTAGTAATAAATAAATCACTATAGCGCTCGGCGAGCATCATTGCTAACTGCCCAAATTGATAGCTTTTTTCTAACTTCCCTAAGCTAGAAAGAATCATGCTGTAATAAGCGTAAAAGCTCGCCGCCCCAGGTGAGTTACCATGTCGCAAAGTGATCCGCACACCCACTGTTGCCAACACCACCATTAATTTAGGAGAACTCAGATAAGCCGGTATCTGCAATAGATCCATAATTCTCAACGCCGCTGCTTGTGATGGCGACACCATTTCACCTAAATTACTTAATGTCTCAAAATTGTGAACCCGCAAAGCTATCTCGGTTTTTATTAACTCCTGCATCAGCGTTAAGCGTTGCGGGCGCGGTGATAAGTTAATACCTAGCTGTCGCAATATTTCTAAGGCACTGCCGATCGCCCGCTGATATTCTTTTTGGATTGTATACAACTGGATCATGATTTCATAAACTTTTAGCCGATCGAGCACTTGCTGAGCTTGATCTAACACCAAATGTACCAGGATGGGCACAGCATCTAAATCACCCTGCAAAAAAGCAGTCTCGGCCATGGTTTCGTACAAAGCCAAAGTAACTTGATATTGTGTTTGCCAGCCAGTTGCTCCTAATAGTTCGCTGCCAATTTGTGCATAGTTAAAAGCAGCCAGGTAGGCAGTCGCAGCTTGGGATTTCTGGGCAGCTTCCAGGTTCAGCTTCGCCAACAACTGCTGTTCGGCCACATCCTGAATCAGTGCAATAGATTCATTAAAATGATTAACTATAGTAAATAGTTGTGCTGTTTGTTGAGCTGTAGAATTATTAGCTAAAAGTAAACGACCAATTTGCAGATGAGTCTGCTGCTGGCGATCGGCTGGAATCAGTGAATAAGCAGCCTGCTGTACTCGATCATGTAAAAAACGATAGCGAGGACTGGTGGATTGTTCAGGATCAATCGGCTGGCTAGAATTAGCTTGAAAGAATTTGTAGACTTGGCTAGTGGGTAAAATCAAACCGGCTTGGAGGCTCAGCCACAATATCTCGGAGACTAGCTGCGGGGATTGCTCAGAAACAATCGCTAAGGTTTCTAGATCAAATTGATTGCCAATGCAAGCGGCTAACTGGAGGATTTCTTGAGCGGCAGCGGGAAGTTTTTGTAGCTGCGTTACCATCAGCTCCACCACATCATTGGTCAGAGATAGGGTTTGGACATGGGCAATATCACATTCCCAGTAGCCAGCCTGGTTAAAAGTAATTTCTCCACTAGCTTGCAGCGATTTTAAAAACTGGGTGGTAAAGAAAGGATTACCTTGAGTTTTGCGCTCGATCAAGGTGCTTAGAGGTATGGCTCGTTCGATCGAACAATGCAAAGTATCAGCAACTAATTGATTGGTATCTTGAAAGTCTAACGGAGCCAGGGCAATGGTCTGAATAACAGCCTGTGATTGCTTCAGCTCCTCGATTGTCAACATTAAAGGATGGGCGATCGACACCTCGTTATCTCGATAAGCTCCTAATAGCAGCAAATATCCACTGCCCTCCATTAACAGTTTAATTAATTGTAGTGATGCCGGGTCTGCCCATTGCAGATCATCCAAAAATATCACTAAAGGCTGCTCTGGGGTGGCAAATACTGCGATAAAATTGTGAAATAGTGCATTAAAGCGCTGTTGTGCTGCACTGCCAGCTAGTTCTATACTGGGCCGCTGTGAGCCAATGATGTTTTTTAACGCCGGAATTACTTCAATTAAGATTTGGCCATTCTCGCCCACTGCTGCCAAGATTTTGCTTCTCCAAGTAGCCAACTGAGCATCACTTTCACTCAATAGTTGTGCTACCAAATCCTGAAATGCTTGACAAAAGGCACTCAAGGGTAAGCATTTCAGGATTT